>JBBDMQ010000286.1:0-2838 GCA_040878245.1 Microthrixaceae bacterium | reverse complement strand
TAAGTGAGCGGATGATGCGAGTCTTTGCTTGGCCTCGTTCTCCAAGAAAAATCACATCATGACCAGCAAGCAACGCGTTTTCTACTTGAGGAAACACCGTGTCTTGATAACCGAGTATTTCCGCGAACAATGGCTCGCCACTTTGGATTCTTGCGACGGCGTTGCGACGCAACTCCGACTTGACCGACTCTGACTTCCAGCCAGACTGTCGCAGCTCAGCAATCGTAGAAATTGACGGAGCTGGCGTTGCAGTTTCGGGCAACAGAGGGGACACATCTACTGAGGAGGAACTTTCAGACATTTTGCGAGGTTACCCGCCGAGTGACCGCTACTCACTCGCGGCTGAGAGTCGCCGTTGAAACAAGAGGGAAAGCCAACCCTCATCTTGCTCTACCCGAGTCAGCAGAAGCCCGGGCAAAGCTGCCTCGACTCGTTGCTGCTGCTCGCACAAAACCCCGCTCAGCAGTAACAGTCCGCCTGGGGCCAGGCTCTGCGTCAGCGGCACAGCAAGTTGTTCGATGAGTACCAGAAGAAGGTTCGCAAGAACAAGATCAAACTCGTGAGCAACACCTGCGAAATTTTGGGCAGGAAGTGCCGTGATCTTTTCTGACACGCCGTTCATTTCGGCAACAAGGCGCGTGACTCGAATTGCTTCCGGGTCGCTGTCAATACACAGCACTGAGTCCGCCCCGAGTAAGGCACTCACCACGCTCAGCACACCAGTGCCGCAACCCACGTCAAGAACTTTGACTGCTGCAAGATCGAGCTCTGTTATCTGCAACACACAGAGGCGGGTGGTCACATGGCTTCCCGAACCGAACGCAGACCCCGGCTCAAGAACCACTTCGAGCAGATCCCCGCTATCTACTTGACTCTGTAGTCGCTCATCTAGGCTCACCCACTGGGGTCGCAGCAGGACCCGGTTGCCACAGACCCAGGGTTGAGCGAACTGTCGCCACTCATTCGCGAGTGCCCAATCAGTTTCTACCGGCGCAATGCTGATGACCTGCGCACTGAGCAGAGCAGCAGCAGACTCAAGGCCGCTGAGAGAAGAGCTACCGAGGTCGCCGAGAAGTTTGACCGGCACATCAGCGACCGGCACATCAGCGACCGGCACATCGGCGACCGGCACATCGATACTGTCAAGTTCAACTACGGCCGAAGCACCAGCACTCCACAACCAATCGGCCATCATCTCGGCCTGAGAGGCGGGAACCAAGACCGTTACAGTGAATCGAGGATCAGGTTTTCTTTGCACAGTCGACACAGCAAGAAGGCTAGTTCTGGAATCAGAAACCGCTATCAGTTGACCCGGTTAGTCGCGAGGTACCTGCTGGCACTAGTTTTATCTTCACTGAGCACTGCATCTGGAGCGTGCTGGTACAGCCAGGAGAAATGCATGACCCAAGCAACGGCGAGCCGCCCGGGAGCACAAGCTCCGGTAGTTAACGGCCCACCCAAGAAATCCAAGTTCTGGATTGCTGAATTGTATTCGTCGGCTATCGGCAAGAAGTGGGTCATGGCGCTCACTGGCATCGGACTGATGGGCTTTGTGCTTGTTCACATGGTGGGCAACCTCAAAATGTTCCTTGGCCGCACCGAGTTTGACCACTACGCAGAAAGTCTGCGGACCCTCCTCTACCCGATTCTTCCTCATGGCGTGCTGCTGTGGGGGTTTCGAATTGGCCTGATAGTGATGTTCGGGTTGCACATCCACTCGGCCTACTCGCTGACCCGGATGAACCATCGGGCTCGCCCCATCAAATACCAGTCTCCTCGTGATTATGTGGCTGTCACTTTTGCTTCTCGCACCATGCGATGGACTGGAATCATCATTGGCCTATATCTGATCTTTCATCTTTCTGATCTGACGTGGGGCTTTGCAAACCCTGACTATGTTCGTGGTGCTGCCTACGACAATTTGGTAGCAAGCTTTCAGCGTTGGCCAATCGCAATCATTTACATTCTGGCGAACATTGCTCTCGGGATTCACTTGTTCCACGGCGGGTGGTCGATCTTTCAGAGCACAGGTATGAACAACCCTCGCTATAACAGCATCCGCCGATCATTTGCTGCCGGTTTTGCTATTCTGGTGGCAGGAATCAACTGCCTGTTTCCTGTTGCGGTATTGGCCGGAATAGTGCATTGATAGCCGTGACTAGTTCAAACAACTTCATGACATCCAAAACTTATTTAACAAACGTGACTCAATTTTCAGCCGTGACCACAACAGGAGGCTTTCCCTCATGGCACTAACCCTTGACTCCAAAACCCCTAGCGGGCCGCTCGCTGACAAGTGGGATAAGCATAAGTTCGACCTCAAGCTTGTTGCCCCGCACAACCGCCGCAAGTTTGAGGTCATCGTGGTTGGTTCTGGTCTTGCTGGTGCTGCCGCAGCAGCATCATTGGGTGAGGCTGGCTACAACGTCAGCGTGTTCACCTATCACGATTCACCTCGGCGAGCGCACTCCATTGCAGCTCAAGGCGGGATCAACGGAGCTAAAAACTACAAGAACGACGGGGACAGCATCCAACGGTTGTTCTACGACACCATCAAGGGTGGTGACTACCGCTCTCGCGAGTCGAACGTATACCGCTTAGCACAGAGTTCGGTCAATATTATCGATCAGGCCACGGCTCAAGGAGTGCCATTTGCTCGAGAGTACGGTGGCCTTTTAGACAACCGGTCCTTTGGTGGCGCTCAAGTATCTCGAACCTTTTATGCACGTGGGCAAACCGGGCAACAACTCCTCTTGGGCGCCTACCAAGCGCTCGCACGACAGATTCATCTTGGAACCGTCACGCTGTTTAACCGCATGGATATGCAAGATGTGGTTG
>JBBDMQ010000285.1:0-2846 GCA_040878245.1 Microthrixaceae bacterium | reverse complement strand
GGTTCATGCCTTGCGCTGGCAAAGCAATGTTCGTGACAGCCTCAAGGAACGGCCGACCAGACGCAAGAGTTGCAGCATAAAGCTCAGTCAAATACTGCGGCACAACAAGGCCACCGAAATTTCCTGTCGTGCTGCGATACTCTGCAAGTGCTTCAGCGCGTGCACGCTCGACACGCTCAGCAGCTGGACGATCGTTGCTGAACTTTGCGTTGTAAGCATCGGCAACAAAATCGTGCTCACTGTCTGCGCGATAAGTTTTTTCTTCGGACACAACTTTGATATTCATGGGAAGTACTTCTTTTCTGGCTTCGACAGCCTTCGAGGATCGTTCAGCAAGATCAACAAGGTCGAGCTCGCGTGCCTGCAGGCCTGCGATTTCGTCGTCAATCTCACGCAGTTCGGCGCGTGCAGCGTCAAACTTTTCGGTTTCTTCGGCGGTCATCTCTGACCGTCCTTCGGTTTCAGCCGCTGCAAGAATTGCCTCGACCGCTGCCTGTGAATCTTCACGCTTATCTAAAGCTGCGGAGATCAAACTACGAATCTGCTCCAACATGTGGAACCTCCTATGGGTTTGTTTGTTTGGATCAGCTTGTGACTTCAAGTGAACCCGATGTGCCAGGTGACGGCATCGGTTTCGGCTTGTTATCGGCGTGCTGTTATTGCTTCGAGCTGGCGTTTTGCCATCTCAACCGAACGACCTGAGGCCGTTTCAGAAAGTGTGTCATCGTTGCGAACCTTCGCAACTGTTGCGGGATTTGCAGGATATGTGACCATGCTAACATCGAACAGTTTTAGCTCATAGATTTTGCGCTCGGAGTAGTCCGCAGACCACTCATCGCGTAGCACACGAAACGCAAAACTCATCTGATCCATGTCTCCACGTTCCATCGCAGAACGCAGCGAAGCAGACACAGGGTTTGTTGGGTCAAGCTCAGCCATGACACGCAAACCAATATCATCAGACGTGAGCGTCATGGTGCCTGATTTGGTGCGAGCCAACGGGATACCCTCATGGTTTATCAGCAGCCGCACATCTGCTTCGTTAGCGCTTTTCGCTGCAGCACCAGCAGCGATTGTTTCCATAAACCCGCCACGATCCATATCGCCGATGCTGTAGGCGTAATCGTAAACTGTTGCGTAACCTTCGAGGATTGTGCCGCCGTCCTCAGTTGCACGGATCTCAACCTTTTCGAGTTTGCGAACCTCACGATCCAAAGCCACACCACGCTCGAAGCCGTCAAGCTCAACCTGCACTGCAGGTTCCTCGACAGGTGCATCCTCAACAGGTGTGTCCTCAGGTGTCTCCTCTGGTGTTTCGCTAACCATGAGCGACTCAGGGATTATGTACAGCTTGCACAAACCGCCCGCAGCTATCTCACCCGTGACCACATGACACATGCCTTCTTCAAACTGAATGCAGTTAGCGCAAACCATGCCGTGATCTGCCATGCCAGATTCTGCAACGTAACCTGCACCGTTCGCACCCATGCTCTGATCGTACTGACCGAACTCGTCAACAATTAGATGTGTGTAATCGTGCTCAGCGGTCTGCCGCCCGTTAATCGGGTTTACTGTCAAATCAATCATTCTAAAACTCCGTTCGCTTTCTAAAGCTGCGATCTCTGCGAGTCGAGCGTTCGCCCAGCTCATGCCAGGATCGCCACCCCACAACGCCCAAGCAATCCTCCCCGCACTGGGGTAACCATCCTCACCAACGTCGAAACCTTCACCCTGTTTATCAACCTCATGGCGTGCGAAGAACGATGCCATCCGCTGCACCGTGTCCGCAGACAACCTCACACGGTTCGAGATATCACGAGCACGCGCAACACCAACAGCCGTACCACCACGACCAAACTCTTGCCTCCAAGCCAACCCACGAACAGCCTCATCAACCATCGCATCAGTCGGTATCAGGTCAATGTCGTCGATCGTTGCCATCAAACAACATTCTCATCAGGCGCAACAATCTGATCGGCAGCGTCGTTCAACGGTGGCAGATCCTCATAGGCGCGAGCCTCGTCGACCGTGAGAAAACCTGCAGTGATGCCAACAGCGTGAGCAGCGTAACGTGTTTGCAAATCCGACCGCAGCAAACCATTAACGTTAAAGCGCACACGCTGAGCTCTAGGCACAAGCGTCGACAACGCGTCCTCAATCGGGATCAGATAAGGCATCAACCCGAAGCTGAGCCAATCTGCTGCACGCTGCTCACGATTCGCATAAGTCACAGACGAACCTGAAGCTGCAGCACCAACAAGCTCAGGTGGTATGCCATAGATGCGTGCGATCTGCTCAACCGTAAACCTTTGCGAATCCAAAAACTGGGACTCATCAGGGCTGATCTGCACACGCTCATATTTGAGCCCGCTGCCCATGATCGCAGGTTCACGATTGCCTTGTGTGGCGTTCGTAAACGCACCTTTGATGCCCTGAGCCTGCTCAGCAGTCAGCTCAGTATCCGAGTAGATGATTGCGTTCGGGTTGCCACCACTGTTGAAGAACTGTGCACCAAACTGCTCAGCGCTAATACCTGAACCTATCGCTTGTTTTGCGGAGCTAATCGGGCTCATACCCATCGGCATACCTGGCATGACGAACATTGGCATGTGCCACAGCCTGCCGTTAGGCCAACGATCAACCTGCCGATCATTGATTTTTGTCGTCCACTCACCTTCAGAGTAGGACCAGGTGACCGAACTTGGGTCCAAGATTTCAACTGTCACAGGGAAGCCATTAACACCCGTTTCAGTAATCAAACCGTAGGCGTTGCCATCGAGCAGCAGCGAACTCCACAGCTGATAAAGCCATGTGGTCAAGTTGACGTTGGGTGCTGGCGCACGAAA
>JBBDMQ010000284.1:0-2869 GCA_040878245.1 Microthrixaceae bacterium | reverse complement strand
CCACAGCGAATGGCACACCACGACTCTCGACGTAAAAAAGCTGTTCCTCATCTACCGGTCCAACTGTCGAGGCATGCGAGCAGTGCACATCATTGTTTTCAATCTCGAGATTGGGCACCGACTCTGCCCACGCACTATCTGAAAGCTTCAAGTTCCGATTGGTTTGATAAGCGTTTGAGCCCCTGGCATCGGGTCTGATTCGGATCAAGCCGGTGTAGACCGAGTGTGAGTTATCAGCCACTGCACCCTTAAACAACAAATGTGAGGTGGTATCTGGCGCAACGTGCTCTTGAAATGTGCGCAAGTCGAGCATCTGATTCTGATCGCCGAAATACACGCTCGACAGATTGCCAGTCGCACCTCTTCCAACGAGTCGACAGTCCATTCGAAGTCGGGCGTAGCTTCCTCCAAGTGCAGCTAAAGCTGCATCCAAGGTGGCATCTTGGCCTACCTCAGCAATAAAGCTTCCAAGTTGCCAGACCCGAGAACCAACATCTTGAAGAGCGCTATGGCGAACCCTGGCAGCGCTGCCCACACAAACCTCGGTCACTGGCGCAATCACCGCAGCGACCTCGGCAGAAAGTGAGGCCTCAATAAATGAGAATTGGCTGTTTTCAGCGGCCCGAACCGAAAGCCGAGGAAAGGTAATCGAGTCAGCAATATCGACGAAGAACACCACTGCAAATGGAAGATCAATCACAACATTGCGCGGCACATCAAGCAGTACAGGGTCGGCTCCGAAGGCATCGTTATAAGCAGCAAAAAGATCGGGAGCCTCGTGCATCACTGCACCGAGCACGATGGTCGAATCACCCGAAGAAACTGAGGCAGCTGCTCCGAACACAACGCCTTGTTGAGCAAGTTCCTCGGCTAGATGGGTTGCTATAACTCTGCCGTTGTACACAACTACTGAGCCGGCAACTTGGCCGAGTTCCTGCAAAAACTCAGCAACCACTAGCGGGAGTTCAGTATCAGTTGCTGAAGCATTTTCCGGCTGCAGCCCTACCGGTGCGGCGGGGGGCAGCGAGAACTGAGTCAGGTCTAAATCTTTGATACGGCTATATCGCCACTCTTCAGCATCTGTGCTCGGGAAGGCGACTTGAGAAGCAGCCTCTGCAGCTGCAACGCGCCGCGAGCGGAGCCAATCGGGCCCCTCTAGAGCGTCAGCAGCCGCACTACTGAAAACTCCTGCTGCGGACTCAGTACTCAGCGTCGAACTTCGGTCTGAAGATACCTCTGTAGTTACATCTGAACTCACGTAGCTGCTCACGTTGCTTAGGGGGCGAAAGAACCAGTGGATAATTTACACTATCTAGATAGGAGAATTACAGGCGGGCAGTAAGTCAGTGCAGTAAGTCAGGGCAGGGCAGGGCAGGGCAGCCAGCTAGCCCTTATTACGTTTAAAAAACTTCTTGATCTTCCTCAGGCCCGCAGAGTCGGAATCCGCCGCTTCAGCATCTACCTCAGCACGTGTTGACTCTACGACTGCGTTGATGATGTCCTCTGCCTCATCAAGTAGCGCTGCGATAGTTGGATCCTCTCCCACCCCGACTGGTTCAGGTGGCGGAGGCGGAGTCACTAGGGAGCCGTGAGCCCAGTTCACATCAGCCAATCTGGGTTGATACGAAGAACAGTTCTCTGGGCAGCGCCATGGAGCCTCGGGGGCAAGATCTAAATCACACTTGCGAACCGCATCCCCGTTCGGATAGGTCCGGCTTTCAAAGAACTTGCATCCCTCACGCATAGGCATGGCAGTAGTTTGCCAGACGATGAGCACTAGGGGTTTTACCTATGAGTTTGCCGCAATCTCTGCTCAATAACCCTTGTCGGCCTGCCGATACTTACGACAGGATGAGTACAACAAAATGACTGCTACACGATGACTGCCACACGATGACTGCCAATACCGAAACTCTAGCAACTGTCTCCCGAGCGACTCTTGACGCCGAGGGACATGTTATGAGCGCTACCCAATCCTTTGCTGCCTTGTTCAACTCAGACGTTGACTCTCTTCTGGGGACTCATGTCATTGGACTGTGCTCAAAAGAGGATTCAGCAGCTGTGCTCGCCGGATTTGTGCGAGTTGTTGGCAAAGTAAGCGATTCAGTCACCATTCAAGTCAGTTCTCAGCAATCGCCAAATTCAGCCACAAATCTGAGCTTGAAGCTTCGATTGCTAGATTCGATGGGGAGAGAAAATGCAGCTGAGATTGAGTGCGTTGCGAGCGATGGCCGAGAAAAAATCAGAGCTGATCGCAGGCGTCAACACAGGCTGATTCAGCAGACCCGCTCTGCAACGCAAGATTCAAACTCAGGGCTGCCCACACAACTCGGATGCGAGGCCCTTCTCGCTTCTGCGATGCGACGCTCGGCTCGCACGACCTCCCCCGTCTCGCTGCTGCGATGCAACCTTGATGGCCTGGGCGACATTGAGCAGGAGTACGGCAGTGATACGGCTCGTCAGGCTCTCGACACAGTTCTTCATCGCTCAATGCAACAACTTCGAACAAGCGACAGCGTCTGTTTGGCAACTAAGGACACCTTCTTAGTGGTGGCCGAGGATCTGGGCGATGAGCAGGACGCTGCGGGTGTCGCTTACCGCCTACTGTCGGCCTCAGTTGAACCAGTTCTCGTAGCTGGAATTGAAAGAAACCTTTCGATGACTATCGGCATTGTCGTGGGCGATGGAACAGTTTCTGATCAGCAAATGTTAGAGGCCTCTCCCGATGCGCTCGAGTTGGCCAAAATTGATGGCGGCGGCGGCTTTAGCATCATTGATCTACGCGTCGGCAGCGCCAGCAGCAACAGCAGCGCCAGCAGCGCCAGCAGCGTCGTTTTGTCTTGCGGTGGACCCCCTATAGGGGGTCCAC
>JBBDMQ010000283.1:0-2869 GCA_040878245.1 Microthrixaceae bacterium | reverse complement strand
CCGAGTCACACGAGACCCTTGCTATTGCAATGAACCGTCTCGGTGCAAAGTCCAATACCGGTGAAGGAGGCGAGGATCCAGAGCGATACTTGCCAATGCCGAACGGAGACTCAAAGCGGTCCTCAATTAAGCAGGTTGCCTCGGGCCGTTTCGGGGTGACCTCGGAGTATCTGACGAACGCTGATGATATTCAGATCAAGATGGCTCAAGGAGCAAAGCCAGGTGAAGGTGGGCAGCTGCCGGGCAACAAGGTGTATCCGTGGATAGCGAGCACCCGTTATTCAACCCCGGGCGTTGGTCTGATCTCACCACCACCGCATCACGATATTTATTCAATTGAGGATTTAGCTCAGCTGATTCACGACTTGAAGAACGCTAACCCGAGGGCGCGAATCCACGTAAAACTGGTGTCAGAGGTTGGCGTTGGCACCGTGGCCGCTGGAGTAGCCAAGGCTAAAGCCGATGTTGTTCTCATCTCGGGCCACGATGGTGGAACTGGTGCAAGTCCACTGACTTCGCTCAAGCATGCGGGTGCGCCATGGGAACTTGGCTTGGCAGAGACTCAGCAGACACTGGTCCTGAATGGTCTTCGCGATCGAATTGTGGTGCAGGCAGACGGTCAGATGAAAACCGGCCGTGACGTGATGATCGCGGCTCTGCTTGGCGCTGAGGAGTTTGGATTTGCCACAGCACCACTTGTGGTATCGGGCTGCATCATGATGCGTGTCTGCCATCTCGACACCTGCCCTGTGGGAATTGCTACCCAGAACCCGGTGTTGCGGGAGCGCTTCTCTGGTCAGCCAGAGTTTGTTGAAAACTTTATGTTGTTTATTGCTGAAGAGGTTCGTGAACTGCTTGCCGAACTTGGGTTCCGTAGCTTGGATGAGGCTATTGGGCACGCCGAAGTTATTGATGCTGCAGCTGCGGTTGGGCATTGGAAGGCCGCTGGGCTTGACCTGAGTCCGATCCTGCATGTTGTTGAACCGCGCGAGGATGATCACTTGTCTTGGCGCCGCGAGCAGGACCATGGATTAAGTAATGCACTTGACGTCAGCCTGATTGCTGAGTGCTCTGCTGCAATTGAGAACTCCCAACCAGTGCACTTGCGGGTAGAGGTTCGAAATATTAACCGCACGGTGGGAACTCTCCTCGGGCATGAGGTCACCAAGAAACACGGTGGTGCCGGGCTGCCCGAAGACACCATCGTGATTGATTTTGACGGTTCCGCCGGAAACAGCTTTGGCGCTTTCCTGCCACCGGGAATCACCCTGCGTCTACATGGCGATGCAAATGACTACGTTGGCAAGGGTCTGAGCGGTGGGCGAATTGTGGTTCGGCCCCCAGCAGGTAGTCACTCAGACCTCATTGCAGCCGAAAATATTATTGCGGGCAATGTGATTCTCTACGGCGCAACCCGTGGTGAGTTGTTCCTAAACGGTGAGGTTGGCGAACGGTTCTGCGTGCGCAACTCAGGCGCAACTGCAGTAGTCGAAGGAGTCGGCGACCACGCATGTGAATACATGACAGGTGGTCGTGTCGTGGTCCTTGGTTCCACTGGCCGAAACTTTGGCGCTGGAATGTCTGGAGGCATTGCTTATGTCTACGACTTGGACGGTGAGTTCTCTACACGGGTGAACTACGAGATGGTGTCCTTTGACGAGCTTGAAACAACTGATATTGAGTTCTTAAAGCAGACCATTCAGCGCCATCTCAGCGAAACAGGGTCGGCAAGAGCCGAACAGATCCTTGGTGACTTTGAGAATTCTCTGAAGTCGTTTAAGAAAGTCATGCCTAAGGATTACAAACGAGTGCTTGATGCCATGACTCGGGCTTTGGCCGAGGGAAGAAATGTTGATGAGGCAGTTATGGAGGCGAGTCAGTAATGGGTGACATCAAAGGCTTTTTGAAACACGATCGTGAACTACCAACTCGCCGGCCGGTTCCTGTTCGAATTCTTGATTGGAATGAAGTCTACGAAGAGTTCCCAGAGGACCACCTTCGAAACCAGGCGAGTCGTTGTATGGACTGCGGAATTCCGTTTTGCAACAACGGTTGTCCGCTCGGCAATCTCATTCCTGATTGGAATGACTTGGTCTACAAGGACCGCTGGCATGAGGCAATTGAGCGTCTTCACGCCACGAACAATTTTCCCGAGTTCACCGGCCGGCTGTGCCCCGCTCCCTGTGAGTCGGCTTGCGTGCTCGGAATCAACTCAGATCCGGTCACCATTAAGCAAGTAGAAGTATCAATCATTGATCATGCTTGGGAACAAGGGTGGGTGCACGCTGTTCGGCCTTCTCGTCTGACAGATAAGCGTGTGGCCGTTATTGGCTCTGGTCCAGCAGGACTCGCAGTAGCCCAACAACTAACGCGTGCAGGTCATTCCGTGATTGTTTTTGAGCGCGCTGACCGCATAGGTGGACTGCTTCGCTACGGAATACCCGAGTTCAAAATGGAAAAACGAGTACTTGACCGTCGTCTTGCACAGATGCGTGCAGAGGGAACCGAGTTTCGGGTCAACATCAATGTTGGTGTAGATATCACTGTTGCTGAACTCGATGAAGATTTTGACGCAGTAGTCATCGCCACCGGTGCGACTCTGGCCCGTGACTTACCCATTCCTGGCCGTGAGTTTCAGGGAATCCATCAGGCGATGGAGATTCTTCCGCTTGCAAACCGGGCACAAGAGGGTGACTGGGCTGTAGATGAAGTCGAGATCTCGGCCGCCGGAAAACATGTGGTCATTATTGGCGGAGGAGATACCGGTGCCGACTGCTTGGGCACCTCTCATCGTCAGGGTGCCGCGGCCGTCTATCAGTTCGAGATCATGCCCCAACCGCCAGAGGCACGTCCCGGCGCTAACCCATGG
>JBBDMQ010000282.1:0-2887 GCA_040878245.1 Microthrixaceae bacterium | reverse complement strand
TGCATGTGTTAGGCACGCCGCCAGCGTTCGTCCTGAGCCAGGATCAAACTCTCCATCGAGATCTTTGAAACCCAATCTTCCGAAGAAAAAAGGGCTTCGCAAATCGAAGAGCCGGTATCAGAAAAGGAATCTGATACCAACTGGCACAGTTCTGGCATTTTGCCATCGGTATGACCCGATAGCGATTGTCCGTTATGTGCTTATAAATGTATTGATTTGGAACTGCCTCATACGCTCGCTTCCGAACGTACGGCAGCCCGCACTCGCCTATTTGGCATTCTGTCTTCCGTTGTCAAGAAACGCCGATCCCCCACAAGGAGGGACTGCAGTCAGAACATGGCTCAAGGCCAGTGGTTCTTAGTTGCTCCCAGCGGCTGTTGCCAGCCGTATGGGGCGAGATGAGAACCTACTCCTCCGAGCTGATTCTGTCAACTTGAGAACAAGTGACGCCAGACACTCTCCGGAGAAAGTCTCACACAACCAAAGAAGTGAGTCAGTCCGCAACCAATAAGTGGTAGGCGTTCTTTCCTCTCTGCAACAGAATGAACTTAGCGTGAAGTAAGTCTGAACCCTGCATCGCGCTCAGATTTGCTTCGCTGCGTGCATGTAAAGAAACCTGATTGATGTAGTAGCCAGAGGGATTTCGACGAACTTCTCCCTTGGATGTAGCTAAACCAACCTTGAGTAACATCTCGACTGGATCAGAGCCGAGCAGATCTGTTGCGGGCAAGCGTGTCGTAGGCAGCTCTGAAGTCAACAGGGAGAGTGCCGACTCTGGTGCCACTGAAATTGGTGAGCCAAAAAGCACAGCTGAGGCAGATTCAATCGGATCAATGACAGATGGTCCGTGCAGCAAACTACAAATCTCTTGGGCGAGTCTCCGCTGCCCCTGCCGTTGGCCGGGTGCAGCTGCATGATCGGCTGCTATCTGTTTGCACTCTTGAACCTCAATAAGAGTCAGCCGAAGAAGTAACTGCTCAACATCAGCGTCTGGCAGATTGAGCAAATACTGATACAAGCGGAAGGGGCTGGTTCGATCAGGCGACAGCCAAAGGTTGTCGCCTTCGCTCTTGCCAAATTTAGTTCCGTCCGCACGCACAATCAGCGGAGCAGTGAGACCATGAACGGCGGCGCCTTTCCGTCTGCGAACCAGGTCAACTCCGGCAGTGATATTGCCCCACTGGTCCGACCCTGCTACCTGAACCTCGCATCCGTAGTGCGAATGCAGTTCAAGAAAGTCATTCGCCTGAAGCAGCATGTACGCGAACTCAGTAAACGAGATGCCCGACTCGCGCTGCAATCTGGTCTTCACCGACTCTTTGGCCAGCATTGTGTTAATGGTCGCGAATTTTCCAACGTTACGAAGAAAATCTAGAACGGACAGGTTTTCTGTCCAATCACGGTTGTCTACTAAGCGAGCGCAGGACTCCCCCGGCTCAAAATCGAGTAGCGAAGTAAGTTGCGCACCGATTGCTGCTCTGTTGGCGTCGAGAACTTGCGTATCAAGAAACTGTCGTTCATCACTGCGGCCCGAGGGGTCCCCGATCATTCCGGTTGCTCCACCCACTAATGCAATAGGACGGTGGCCAGCAAGCTGAAAGCGCCTCAGCAACATGATGGACTGCAAGTTGCCAATATGTAAGGAGTCAGCAGTTGGATCGAACCCGCAATAGACCCCGAGGGGTCCTTCATCAAGATGCTTCGCCAAGGCCTGAAGGTCAGTGGAATCCTGTAGTAAACCCCTCTGATCAAGCTCTGAAAGCAGTTCTACTCCCTTGGACATACCGAAAAACCTCCAACAACGACGAAGACAGTGACGCGACCACACCCCATCTGGCGGATCGTACTAGGCCACTCAGACTAGGCCGGACTCGAAAAATCCTGAGGAACCACTTGGGGAATCAACGAGTAATGCCACCGATTGCCCCTGAACTGCCACAACAATGGAGCAGTGCCTCGATCACGAGTAGAGATTCGATTTTTTCAGTTCCTCCTCATGCTGGTGGCGGTAGCCGTTACAGCTACTGCATGTTCATCAGCGAGATCCGCAGCACCTGTGTTGCTACCAGTAAATGCAGAGCCCTCTGCCATATATGACATGAACGGAACACTTATCACGACCCTGCGTGAAGAGAACCGCTCCTCGGTTCCGCTTGAGCAGATTCCAAGTGTTCTGCAAGACGCAGTGGTAGCTATTGAGGATGCCAGGTTCTGGGAACACAACGGCGTTGACCCTCGGGCAGTAGCCCGTGCGGCAAGCTCAAATGCTGCATCAGGGCAGGTGTCGCAAGGTGGTTCTACCATCACTCAGCAGTACGTCAAGCTTGCCATTCTGAGCCCAGAAAAGACCTTGGGGCGAAAGGTAGAAGAAGCCAGCTTGGCCTTGGCTTTAGAACGCAACTACTCCAAGGAACTCATTTTGGAGTTGTACCTCAACACCATTTATCTAGGCAACGGCGCTTATGGCGTCCAAGCAGCTTCACAAAGCTACTTTGGGGTTCCTGTTGAGCAGCTGCGTGTTGAACAAGCCGCAATGCTTGCGGGAATTATTCAGGCGCCCTCGCGCAATAACCCGCGCACCGACCCAGAGAACGCACTTAAGCGCCGCAACTTGGTGCTGCGCCGCATGCGCGATCAGCAATACATCACGATCACGCAATATGAATCAGCGATTGCGACTCCCGTGGAATTAGCAGAACTGCAGCCACTCACCGAACAGGCTGCTTATGCCGCACCGCATTTTGTAGATGCCGTCAAGGACTGGCTGCTGAATGACTCCGATGCGCTCGGTAAAACCACCGGCGATCGCAGAGAAGCTTTGTTACGGGGCGGTCTGAGCATTACGACCACCATCGATCTAAATCTTCAGGATCTTGCTAATGAGTCA
>JBBDMQ010000281.1:0-2897 GCA_040878245.1 Microthrixaceae bacterium | reverse complement strand
AACAGCAAGCCGTCTTGAAGAGTTCACACCAGCACCACTCGCTAGAACAGTGACTAAGGAAAGAGCCAGCACGAATTGCGGGATGGCAAGCAGAACGTTCATCAGGGGAGTGATTAATCCGTCAACACGGCCTCGGAAGAATCCTGTCAGTAGACCAAGCATGCCACCGAGCACTAGGCCGAAAGCTACGGCTCCAAATCCAACGATGAATGATGAGCGAGTGCCCCAAATAATTCGTGACAATAAGTCGCGACCAATTGCGTCTCCTCCAAACCAGTGCCCTGCAGTTGGACCTTTTCGAGCAATTGCTACGAAGGACTGATTTGGGTCTGGAATCGGTAACACAGGTGCAAGGACTGCGAGCAGTGCCAAGAAGGCAATCCATGCAATAGCTACCCAAGCTGCTGTACCGAGGCGGTTCCCCTTTACGGCATGAGAAGAAGGAGCCTCGATTGCCTCAATCGTTGGCAGTGATGAGGGATCAAGTTGGGCTAGCGAGGTGTCACGATTTGTTTGCATTACGAATCCGTGGATCGAGGACGGTGTACAACAAGTCAACGGTGAAGTTCACAAGAATGTAGAGAATGGCAATCACAGCAACCATGGATTGAAATGCGACGATCTGTCGACGGCCGATTGCTTCGAACAACATGAGTCCAATACCTGGCAAGGCAAACACCACTTCAACAATGAGTGCCCCGCCAATGAGCGTGCCGATATTGAGACCTGCCACGGTCAGTAGGGTCAGCGAAGAGGGACGCAATGCATGGCGGAACAGGATTCTTTTTGACTTCAGGCCCTTGGCTTTTGCCATCAGAATGAAGTCTTGCTGCAACGTTGCAATCATGTCGCTTCGGAGGAGTCGCATATAAATAGCGATCTGTCCCACAGCAAGGGTGATCGTTGGAAGAATCATGTATTGAAGATGCTCGAGGGGTCCTTCGCTTGGCGAGGCATAACCGCTTGTCTTAAACCACCCCAGCTTGACGCCAAGGTAATACTGCAGCAAGAAGCCAAGGGCAAAGTTAGGGATGGCGAGCATGGCAAATGCGGAAGTATTAGATGTTCTGTCAAACCAGCTACCTTTTCGATACGCAGTCAGCACCCCAAGGGGAATGGCGAACAAAAGCGCAAGCATCTGGGCGTAGAACATCAGGAGCAGAGAAACTGGCAATGATTGCCAGAGTCGATCTGAAACTGGTCTATCTGAACTAACCGTGTAGTAATTGCCCATATCGCCTGTGGCGAAGTTTCCAAGCCAAGTGCTGTAGCGAACGGCAAAGGACTGATCAAGTTTTAATTCCTGACGAAGATCTGCACGCTGTTGATCACTTCCCGAGGGAATGAGAACCTCGGTTGGGTCCCCAGGAAGCAACTCAAGGAGCAACGAGGCGAACAGCGTCACCAGAATGACTGTCACTATCAGTTGGCCAAATTTTTTCAGAATGAACATCGGTTCCGATTTCCACTACCCGTGGTGCCAAAGAGCAAAACTTCTTGTACCCGTGTAGCGATCGGGGAACCTACCCCGATCGCTACACAAGCAAGAGAGATCAATATTTGAAACTTAACTCTGGATCCACATTCCAGTCACCGGGTGACCCGAAGCTAGTCCTGGGAACGGTGCGCCACCATCGCCTGGAAGGTCTGGGCCGAGAGTGCCAGTGACATCAGTGGCAGTTGCGATATCCCACAGGGTCCACTGCAACCAGATGCTGTAACCCTCTGAAGCAAATCGCTTATTGATATCACCATAGATTTGCTGGCGCTTGGCCTTATCTGGTGTTGCACGACCTTCTGCAAGGAGTGAGTTGATTTCAGGATCGTTGAACCGGCTGAAGTTAACGGGGTTACCCTCTCCGTTCCACCAGACGTAGTTGGCATCAGGGTCGCCACCTGGATAGTTACGGAACACCATGGCCTGGAATTTCCCAGATATGGCAGTACTGATCAACGCAGCTTGCTCAAGAGCAGAAATCGTAATCTTGATGCCAGCAGCTTTACCCATCTGCTGCACAACCGCTGCAGCAGCTTGAGTTGCGGGATCCGGAGTAGCAATGAGGGTGAACTCAAGGTCGGTTCCGGTCTCTTGCTTGTACTGAGCAACGAGCTTCTTGGCTCCTTCTAGGTCATAGGTGGGGTACCCACTGTCCTTCAGATAGCCAATGCCCCCGGGGGCAAATGGGCCATTCGCATTTTGCAAGATGCCAAGGTTGACAGTCTCGTTATATGCATCCATGTCAATAGATTTGATGGCTGCTAATCGAGCTGTTTTGGAGTTGAAGGGAGCAACCGATGTATTGAGCTGACCAAAGCTGACCTCTCCGAACTTGTCGGATTCATAGGAGTTGATATTGCCAGCTTCGGTTTCTGCTCGGAGCTGATCTATCTGCTCACCGCCAGACATTTGGATGGCATTGAGGTCTCCAGCGAGCAAACCATTGATACGGCTAGCGCCTTCGGGGGTGGGTTTGTAGACGATCTCATCCAAGTATGGCAACTGAGTGCCTTCGGCATCCTTTTGCCAGTACTTAGGATTTTTCTTCAGGACCAAGCTTTCGTTCTGCGTCCAGCTCACCAGGCTAAAAGGCCCAGTTCCGACAAGCTTGGTGTCGCAGGTAGAGGCGTCATCAAGCTGCGACTGCGCCACCATGCCGACTCGACCTGAACCAAACAATGCCCCGGGAAGTGAAGCCCATGGAGTCTTCGTGGTTACCGAGACAGTCATTGGGTCGACCACAGTCACATCTGCGATGTTCGCAAACACAAAGGAGAACAGCAACACGCTACGAGCGGCGTACTGTCCGCGATAAGCGTCCAGGTTATTTTTGACCACGGTGGCATCAAGTGCGCTGCCATCATGAAAGGTAACCCCAGAGCGAAGCTTGATGCTCCAC
>JBBDMQ010000280.1:0-2902 GCA_040878245.1 Microthrixaceae bacterium | reverse complement strand
TTCAGCATCACTTCGGGTGCAGGTACCTACACCGTGCTGAACATCCAACGTGTATGAGCCTGCCATTTCGCTAAGCAACGCGTCACGCAAGCCAAAGACCAACTTGCAGGAGTCAACCCCATTGAGCATGTCAGAGGTGGCATAGCTGCGTGCTGAAAGTGCGGCTTCCACGTCCAGCAATCGCAGCCAGAGTCGGTCTTGTTCGTAGTCAACGTGAATCTGTCGAGGGTCGACAACCACGTTCCACAACAGATGGTCAGTAGCTATGAACCCCTGTACACGACTCACAAGGTCATGACTCAGAAGCATTCTCCATAGAGCAAGCTCGACGGAGATTGTTTCTCCGAGTAGCTCCCAAATCGCCAGCACGTGCTCGGCTTGGCCGGTGGACCAATCCTCGGCTATCTGATAAATCGCATAGCCATCTGCAGTACCGGCCTCGTCTAGGTGAAGGACAACCAACCGGCCCTGTCCCCCGCCCATAAACGATTCCGCATCCCCAAGTACGAGTTCCCACCAATCTGCGGTGCGTGCCACACCTCCTACCCGCTGCGAACAAGCACGTGCGTGCACTGCAGCACAGGGCTCAATGGCCGTAGCGCGATCAACAATGCGGGTCGTACCCGAAGGATCTGGACAATCTGATCGAAACTGAACTCGGCGAGCTTGCACGCTGACCTGGCGTACCGAAGTGGCTACCCCGTAGCCATAGCGCGAATAAATGGACCCTTCAGAGGCGTGTAATAACGCAACCACTTCTCCTGAATCACGAAGGTCACGGAGTTGGCGCTCCATCAGAGCCGAGAACACCCCGAGTCGCCGGTGACTGGGTAAGACCCCCGCATCGTTGGCTGCAGCGGCTGGAATTGACGAGCCGCCGGGCACAGTGAGTTCGGTATGGAACGAGCCCGTTCCTCCGCATACCTCACCGTCAAATTCGGCAAGGTACCAACGGTCAAACTCTACGAGTGGCCGTTTGGACTCGAGTTGAGCAGGGTCGAGAATGAGGCCGAAGGAGGCTGCATTGATCTGGTGGTACAGCTCAAGTTCACCCTGGCCAAGTAATCGAACTTGGAGCGGATCACCGGAGGTCACGGCCAAGGCTGCTCGGCGAACCGATCTCGCAACTGATATTTCAGTACCTTGCGCAGCGTCTCATTTCTGGGAAGTGACTCCACGACCTCAAGCTGCTCTGGGGTTTTGAATCTTGTCAGTCCCTGCTCCCCAAGATACGAAATCATCTGCTCAAACGTGATTACATCACCTTCGGATGGCCGCTCGACAACGGCACAGACTCTTTCACCTCGCTCACGGTCGGGCAGACCAATCACTGCCACATCGCCCACCCCGGGGTGTGAGTACAACAAGTCTTCGATTTCTTTAGCCGAGATGTTTTCACCCTTACGAATGATGATGTCCTTTATGCGGCCAGTCAGCACAAGATGACCATCCGGTCGAAGATGACCAATATCTCCTGTTCGGAAATACCCGTCGCTATCAAATGCTTGCTCGGTCAGAGCTGGATCGGTGTAGCCCTTGGTCACCATTGGACCCTTGACTCGTACCTCGCCGTCAACTCCAGTGGGCGCCTGGTTGCCATCCTCGGAGACGATTCGCAGATCTGCTCCTGTCACGGGCTTTCCGGTGGTGTGAGCAAGCTGATCATCGGAGTCGGTAGGTGAACCCTGCGTAATCATGGGGATCTCTGTCATGCCATAGCCGTGACACACCTTGATGCCCATCTCGTCAAGCACCTCACGGTAGATCTCGGGCGGCATCGGAGCGCCACCTCCAGAGAGCGCTCGAAGCGATGGCATAACTTTGATCTCTGGCTGCTTGCGTTGTTCGGCAAGAAACATCTGGTAGAAGGCCGTACTTCCCCCAGCCATGGTCGCTGAGTTCTTTGCATAAGTGGCCACTGCGTCTACTGGGTTGAAGGCCTCAATCAAGACTGCCGACATTCCGCTGATCAACATCATCACCAGGTAATCCGGTCCGGCAATGTGGGCAAACGGAAAGGCCATCGAACCAACATCTGCAGAGGTCATCTGCAGCGCGTCAGCCAAGCCTTGGCCGCCTGCGATGAGAGTGGCATCAGTGTGCAACACCCCCTTCGGATCTGAGGTAGTGCCGGAAGTTGAGTAGATCCAGCGAACTGGTTCCTCACCTACAACAAACTGAGGCACCGGCGGTAGATCTTTGGGATCACCGGAAGGCAGCGAGTCCAAGCTGAGCACAACTGGGGCCGGGGTCATCTCGGCCACGAGTGCGGTTGCCATCGCAGTAAAATCGAAGCCCTTCCAAACGCTCGGAACTAGGCAGTACTCGGCTTGGGTGTGACGCATCACAAATCCCAGTTCTTTTTCTCGGTACAGATGCAGCACTGGGCTCTGCACCGCATCTAGGCGGGCAAGGGCTGCCGAGGCAACAATGGCCGGGATGCAGGTGGGCAACTGCCAGGTCACCAGGGTTTGCGAGGTAATACCCAAGCTGGCTAGCCCCGCTGCACAAACGAGAGCTGCCTCACGAAACTCGCCAAAAGACATCTTTGTGTCGTCTTCGGTTACAAAGATGGTGGCATCTGGGGTCTGCGATGCGCGCTGCTCAATGAGTTGCCAGATAGTAGACATTTTCCAACTCTACTCAACTCGTCTAGAGCGTTGCGATGTCGCAATTAGCGACTGCCCAAGTTCCAAGCGATTCATATGCAGCAATGGTCTGCGGCTCAACAAGAATTGCGTCGACCTGGGCCTGATTACTCGCTGCTCCAGAGTTGAGTGCAGAAATGCGAGTCCATACGTCATTCAGTGTGGCAGCAGCGGGCTGCACCGCCGCTGGTGCAATGGTCTCGATATACGCAAAAATAGAATTTAAGGCGATCAGCAACTGCGTCAGCCCCGAG
>JBBDMQ010000279.1:0-2925 GCA_040878245.1 Microthrixaceae bacterium | reverse complement strand
GTCATCCCGGTAGACATAGTGGTGGCCGCAATCATTGCCACTGCTGGCCGAGATGCCTCAATCCCCGCTCAGACACCAGGTCAACCACATATCGTGCAAGTGGCCAGCGGTTCAAGAAACCCGTTGAAGTACCAGCGTCTCGTTGACAGAGTGCGCGAATGGTTTACTGAGCATCCGCTCTACGACGAGCATGGGCAACCGATTATTGTGCCTGACTGGAGTTTCCCGGGCCGGGGTCGGGTCGAGAACCAACTCAGTCGCGCTGGTGTTGCTTTGCGGGCCGCCGAAAAGGTTGCCATCAACCTTCCGCTGCGCGGGGCCGCCGCACAGCTCGGAGCAACGATTGAAGAGCGACGCTCGCAGACTGAACGTGCTCAGTCATATGTTGAGTTGTATGGCGCCTACACAGAATGCGAAGCCACTTACGGAGTGCAGAACTTGTTGGCCCTGTGGGAATCTCTTGGGCCTGTCGAACGCGAATTGTTTGGACTTGATCCTGCCGCCATTGACTGGGATTCGTATATCACCGAAATTCACTTGCCCTCGGTAGTCAAACATGGACGGGCGCGCTCCTCGCCATCAAAAAGCAGTGCACAGGCTCGGCCTGATCGTTTGCGCCGCGCCGTGCTGTCTCCTGAGCGGCATATGGCGGCATTCGACTTAGAGAACACCCTGATCGCCTCGAATGTGGTCACTTCATATGCTTGGATGGCAACAAGAAGAATGCCGACTTCCGAGCGTTTCAGGTTTGCCGCCAAAACGTTGGCAGAAGCACCCTCACTCCTAGCTCAGGATCGCAAAGACCGTTCCGATTTCCTCCGGTCTTTCTACCGACGTTATGACGGCGCGTTAATTGAGCAACTTGACGAAGATGCACGAGAGCATTTCTCGGCAATGCTGCTTGAGCGATCGTTTCCAGCAGCAATCAGACGAGTACGAGAGCATCGTTCCCTTGGTCACCGCACAGTGCTGATCACAGGCGCGTTGGACTTTCTTATTCAACCCCTCCTGCCGTTATTCGATGATGTGATCTGCGCTCGCCTCGGCACTGCAGTTGATCGTTCAGGTCGGCTCACACTGACCGGGCAACTTGATGAGGTACCCCCAACGGTCGAGGCTCGGGCCAGCATTTTGGCTGAGTACTGCTCGGCCGAGGGGCTATTGCTTGAACAGAGCGTGGCCTATGCCGACTCCTCATCAGACCTGCCCATGCTTGAAGCGGTGGGCTTTCCTGTTGCGGTCAACCCCGAGCCACGCCTGGCATCGATTGCCCGAAAGCGCGGCTGGCTAGTTGAAGACTTTCGTCAAGCCAGAGGCTTTAGGCACTCGCTGCTTCCGTTTGCTTCGCGTTGGCGCCCAACAACAATTCGAGATCACTCATGAAGGCGCTCGTCGTGGAGCAAGACCTTGCTCGCTTTGGCGCTGCGTTGATTGCCAACACATTACGGCCAAGTTCTGCCACCCGACTTGGCCCACTCAAACTCAAGGACCTTTCGCCTCTTGAGCTTCCCAATGCAGACTGGGTTCGCATTAGGCCCCGCCTAGGAGGGATTTGCGGATCGGATCTGGCCACGGTCCATGGCAGATCTAGTCGTTGGTTTGAGCCAATAGTGTCATTCCCATTCACCCCTGGTCATGAGGTAGTAGCCGAAGATCCAAACGGTAGACGCGTTGTGGTTGAACCAGTCCTTGGCTGCGCAGCCCGGGGTTTGAACCCCCTATGTATCGCCTGTAGCGAAGGTCGCCTTGGAAACTGCGAACGCCTCACTCATGGTTGCGTAGACGCTGGACTACAAACTGGTTTTTGCTGTGACACCGGCGGCGGGTGGTCAACAGAGATGCTTGCGAATCCATAACAACTTAATGAGGTTCCAGACGACCTGAGCGACTCTGCTGCAGTCATGATTGAGCCAACAGCCTGCGGACTGCACGCTGCGTTCCGGGCACAGGTTCAACCCAATGAGACCGTGGTTGTAATTGGTGCCGGCACGCTTGGTTTGCTTGCCATTGCAGCTATGAACCGCTGGTGTCCCCCTCAACAGCTCATCGTCGCTGCCAAATACGATCATCAAAAACGATTCGCACAGGAGTTCAGCGGCAACTCTGCCCGACCCGCAGCAATCTGCGACCCGGGCAATCTGATCCGCGTTGTTCGCAGTACAACTGGTACTCACCTGCTGAGCTCAGATGATTCGCTACACCCCGAGGATGACCCGCACAGCAGACTGAGCGGCGGAGCAGATGTCACCATTGACTGCGTCGGGACCGCACACAGCATCCGAACGGCGCTCGCTGTGACCCGGCCCGGAGGCCGAGTCATTCTTGTTGGCATGCCAGAGGTACACACCTTGGACCTCACACCGCTATGGCAGCGTGAGATCTCGCTGACTGGCGCCTATACCTATGGAACCGAAATCATTCAAGGTGCTCCAATTCGCAGCTTTGAACTCGCCGCCGAACTCGTTGCCGCTCACGACCTTGGTCGGCTTGTTTCGGCAACCTACCCGCTCTCAAGATTCCCCGAGGCCTTGGCACATGCCAGCACATCTGGCAGTAGGGGCGGAGTCAAGATTGCCTTTGACCTGCGTTCACCCGACTACCCCGAAGCTCCCACTCTCTCAACTAGGAAGGCTGCTCGACCTTGAGCCAGCAACCGCGCTCCCATCAACCACGATCCACCGCAGCAGGTTGGTCGAGTTCTAATAGTTCGGGCTCTCAAAAGCCCACTCAGCGCCGCGGACAGCAGACTGCAGCGCCTCGACCTGGATTAGTTCTCGATGTTGATCGCTCTACCCCACCGGTTTTGTTGCACAGCGGTGAACAGTTCCGCCTTGAGCGACTGCCCGCTGGCCGGAGCCGTATTATTTATCCGCCTGAACCGCTTCCAGGTCTTGAGCATCCCAACGAAGCCATCAGAGATGCTTT
>JBBDMQ010000278.1:10472-16213 GCA_040878245.1 Microthrixaceae bacterium | reverse complement strand
CGAAGTGCTGCCGAACCCGACCATTCGCAGTATCTCCCGTTGTGGGAGAGTAAGAGGCGGGGAACCGTCTAGTCGCTGCTGCCGGTTTGGTGTCTCCAAATCGCAGATCCGCTGTGGCCTCGAGGCCAGCCCAACTCATAGCCACATCTCCAGCGTGATTTCCGTTGCACGCATACGGAGCACAAGTGTTATTGAAGCCAGCAAAGGTCACTTGCATGTTGTTGCCGCCACCGATTGGAACGTTGGCTGGCACGGTTGCTTGCAGATTGGTCTGATTTTGCAGTTGCTGCTGCAACACACTGTTAACAAAGGGAAGCTTGTCGTTGAGCTTTGTGACCATTCTGTCAGCCCAAAGCGCCGTGTATAGAAAGTTGCAACCAAGAGGAAGCGGCGACACGAACATATTGTGGACGTTTAGGCTGATAGGGCCGATTTCTAGATCGGGCTGAAGAATAGTTCGAGCACCATCATTTACGTCCACCGCTGCATAAATTGCGGCCGATGCATCTACCTTGAACTTCCAGTAGCAAGGCACGATGCCGAGAAATGCGAATGGAACGCTTGCGTAGCCCTCGAGTAGCCAGTCATCGATGGAGAGGCTCCCCTTTAACCGATACTCGTCATCGGGACCTGAGGAGTTATTGGTCTGGTTCCAGTCGATGTCAACCCTCGGGCCATTGGGTTCAGAGTTGTTAATATGGAAACCAAACCAGCCCCAGTTTCCTCCCTTTCGGCCAAGAACCCAGTCACTAGCCCCGTCAAGGCCAGACATAGCGTTCGCTAGAGCGGGATTCACCACATTCGTAATTGAGCTCTCAAGATCGTCTGTGCTGATGCCATTGTCCTCAACGATCACTCCACGACCAGCGGATAGGCCTATGCCGCCTCCGGTCATCGTCTGGCCGTAGCCCAGCGGAGCCTTCCCTAGGTGAACGGTTCGCATATCGGCACCAAAGAAGAAGCCGGGATCGGCGGCCAGATTCGAAATAGCCGCCCGTACCTGAAAACCAGGCTCGGCTAAGGGTGATCCCCCAGCATCCATAGGAATAAACGCACGAAACATCGCTCGACGTATTGGGGCACCGGTCGGCAAACCGAGGTCTTCTTTATAACAGAGCACCTGCACTTGACCCGATTGCACTGGCTGTCCGGGAGTTGCTTCCTGCATGAACGGCCCGATGCCGTTGTAGTTAAGTGCAATGTTCGAGGGTGTATGGATGGTGATTCGAGCGCGGAGCTGTGTTTGGATAGTGAGCCAAGAAAAGACCCCAAGAGTATTCAGGTCTCCAAGATGGCCCTCTACAATGAAGTGCCGCTTGCCGTCAATGATCGCAGTCTTGAGTTGGCCGAGGTGAGTGGGCGTGCCTGAAGGTCCGGCAAATGTGTTCTGGAATGGCGAGTAGATCGTACCTGGGCGTAAGGAGCTAGGCGCAGGGGCATTGCGGCTGCTATCACGGTTCAGACAAGCACCATTAGCCGGTCCCCGTTCCTCGCGAATCTCGGCCCAGATGGCGGCCCATTGCGGATCGCTATCACCTTCGATTGGGACGTAGCCTGGAATTGCGTCAACGGCCTCGAGTCGTCCGTCGGTCAGGAGTTGATCTCGGACTGCTTCTACCTGAGATCGTTTCGAGAGATACTCGTTTTGTAGCGTGCTTATGGCCTCTGCTGAACCCTCTGTAGCTTGCCATGACTCCTTGGTAGCGCTGAAGTCAAAATCATCTGATGTTTCGGCTTGAGACTCCTGTAGTTCCTCGAGCGAAGGTGCCTGAAGAGCTGCATCAAGACGCTTCTTTTCATCCGCAGCGCGCAGGACTAAATCTGCTGCTTCTGCAGCTTCTGCAGCTAGCGCCGCAGCATCAACATCTTCCTTATCGGAGCCGTTTTGAGCAACGACCGCCTGGTCTACTCCCCATTCGCTCTCTTTTGACAGAGTGTCGCGAACCGCAGCAAGAATGCTGTCCCGTTCCTCAGCAGTTCCACCAAATTGGGCAGTGAACTCTGGGTCTGAGAGAAGTCTCTCAATCTCGGGATCAATGGCAGAGGGAAGAGTGGTTGTGGGTGGCACGGGCGGTGGCGTCACACAGGCTCCAGCGAGAACAGCTAGCGCTGCCACAATGCCGATCATGAGCCAGAACCGTTTACGGGCTAGTCGTTGACGAGTCGCAGCTAATTCAGTTCTGATTGTCATGTAAATCCCCCGATTGAGTCAGTTCTAGACCTGCATAATCGCAGGACTACGAAGCGAACTTACGGAGCTAACTACTTGGAATTGGAATGGTCAACCCAATAAAGCTACTTAGCGGATGCTAAAAGAAGGTAGGGCGTGAGCATGGCTGTCAATTCGTCGACCATTTGGCTGTCTTTCAAGCCCATACGTTCACCAAAGTGGGAAGGTAGACCGACTGCTCGTTGAATTGAGGCCGTGGCAACTCGGGTAGCGAATTCAGCCCGCAACAAGAACTCAGCTTCTTGGGAATCAAAGAGAATACTCAGCACTACTTCAAGTTGTTTGAGAATCTTCGAACTGAGATTCCAGTATCGGTCAACGAGCGAGGGCTCTGCAAAGATCGACACCATCACGGCTCCGTTCCGTCTGACAAAGCACAGATAGGACCCGAGTAATGCTCGGACCTTCTCTTCACTAGAGCCTTCTCTGGCGACTATCTCGGTCAGGGCGAGGAAGGCATCTTCTTGAGCCTGCTGGGAATGAAGTTCGAACAGAGCAAGAAGGACGTCTTGCTTAGAGTGGAATCTTGCATAAAAGGAGCTTGAAGATACATCGGCGAACAGACATAACTCATGCACAGAGATTTCTTTGAAGGTCCTGCTCGACAAGAGTGAATCGGCTGCGTTTAGGATCCGAGCCAAGGTTTCCTGACTACGACTTTGTTTCGCTGGAAGCATGCCCCTTACCCCTATTGTTTTGTTAGCCGCCAACTACCTGCAGACTCGTAGAGTCAGCCGAATTTGTAGCCGTCGATGAACCCGTTGGAATCAGCTACTGCCACTGCCTCAGGAGTAAGAGCACAACCGCCAGTACCGTTGGAGCGAACCTGACTCGGAGGATAACCACACAACCGTACTCCGACCGAAAGTTGCTCCCCTGTACCTATGGCTAGAGATGTCCTCATGACTGCACCAGTTGAGACTTTCCACTGGAAAAGGTCGGCAACTCCGTTGGTGTCACCAACGACGAAGCCACCGAACTCCGACAGGAATGTCACAAGGTTGCCGTCAGCCGAAATTCCGGTCGGTCGAAAGGGGTAATTCGATGGTGCTGCAATGGGCATCACTGTTGTCAGATCTCCAGATGGGACGTACACAGCCATTGTCTGCTGGGTCTGACCGGAAAAGTCGGGCGCCCAGAACGCTATGGTGCCTCTGTCAGACACCACAGCATTAGCTGGAAAGAATGTGACAGTGGCCGGAATAACTGAAGTAGTGTCCGTGGTTCGGTCCCATAAAAGTCGTGCACTCGTACCACCATCATTCTGATCTAACCAAGAGTAAAGAACGTACCGTCCGTTTGCGCTGGCTGCCTCGAACGTAACTTTGCCGTAGCCCGGACCGCCGTGAGGGCAGTCCTGTTCGACGCTGGTCACTAGGTTGAAAACCCTGCACGCAGTCTGAAACAATCCTAACGAGCTGTATGTACCTGTGATAGCAACAGAGCCGTCGTTTGCTACCACAGGCGTGATCGGAATGTATCCCGGGGTTGCCGTCCAGCTAGAGATAGTTCCCACACTCCGGTCCAGCACAGCAAGCTGACCGCTAGAGGTCTTAAACGACACGTACCGACCGTTCAAAGACACACGAGGGTCACCCGTTACTCCGGTTGCCGGCCGTGTAACTGTCCCAGTCGAGATGACTCGCACAAACAAGTCGGAGACATTGTTGGTATCACCTGCGACCAGGTTCGAAGCAGCAGACACGAAGGCAACCACGTCACCGTTACCGCTTATCGAGGCTGAGGTTACCGACCCATTGCCGAAAAGATTGCCCTGACCAAGAGTCAGCGGGTTGGTCACACTCACTGGCGCAGGAGGAGGCTGGGTGCATGCGGTTACCACAAGCGCTGCAACGAGAAGTCCACCTAGCCCGATCAACACTGTTGACCGCTTCACTCGACGAGCTCTGGAACTCTGATGACGGGTCATGAGCTATCCCCCATTGTCTCTGCGCCGACCATTAAACGCTTGCTCAGCCTGATTGGCGCCAATGACTCTGTCAAGAACTAATCCGTGAGCCAGCAAATCAGCAGGCGCAGCTTGCCCTGCACCCCTTCAGGCTTGGAACTCATGTGGCGTCAAACGACAACAGCAAGCTGCCGTGACTCGGCAAGTAGCAAACCTTGTGAATCAAATATTTGTCCATGCTCAATCAAGTAACCATCTCGAGCTACAGGGCTTTCGAACAACACAAAACAGAAGTCATAGGGGTCGGCGGGGAGTCCACGGAGGTGAATCGTGAGGTCAACAGTCGGCACAAGAAGGGTTTCGCTAACACGGCTAAATATGGGAGGCAGCCACGCATCCGTCATTGCCGTGAGAGTCAGTGCATCAATTGGTTCACCACCAACGGGACGAAGCCAGCCGCCGGTACGCGCCAGAGACTGCCCAAAGGGTAAGGGCTCAAAGGGTGGCCCGCCGATAACCCATCTCTGCTCATAATGCCCGCTCATTGGAACCTCTCGACTGGCATCAAGACTCTCTTCATCGAGTTGATCGGCGGTGGGCACAACCGATCCATCGGCAAGGAGAGGTAAGCCCGGGAGCTCATCAAAGCTGAGCGATGATTCTCTGCTTTCAGCCAGAACGGCCATGGCCATCACCAACAACTGTCCGTTCTGAGTCATACGCGCAGAAACATTCGATACCGACCGGCCCGATCGCTCTACTACCACCTCAATAAGCACCTCACCCTCTTGAGGCACGCGCAGGAACTGCAGGCTGATTGATCTGGGCGATCGGCGGGGCTCATCTACTTCGGCGCAGATCGCACGCAGGACGATCGTCGCCACGTATCCGCCGTTTGGCCCAGAAACAATCCACCAACTGCGGTCCATTTCTGCGCTGTAACGGCCCTTATCGATCCTAGTAACGGCGGTTTGAGAAGAGAACGTTGTCATGGGGGTAGTCCTAAAAACGGGTGTTCGAAAAAATAAATGACCAAGGAGACGCACGACCAAAGAAATGCATTAACTCAGGGTAGACCGCAATCAATAAGCCATATGCTCTGAGGGATAAACCCTTTAAACTGCTCACCGATATAGCTACAGTCCGGCAGGGGTAGCGTGAGTTGTAGGCATTCTTATTCGCAGTGGCCGCTGTTCAAGCGAAACGGCTGCAACACTCATCTACGGCACTTGAGACTGAGACAGCAGTAGAAGAAAGGGTGAGCATGACCACGGTTCCCGACGCAGCTGAGCAATCGCAGCCCTCGCTGCTAAATCTAATCAGCTCGACTCACGGCAACGAGGCAGAGACAACATTGCGTTGGGCCTGTGACCGTTTAATCAACGGAGAGACCCCTCGGGACTTATGTCATGAGGTCATTAATCTTGCGGCCGAGTCCTGCTCGCCGAACAACAAGTACTCAGTTAACGCAACTTCAACTCGAAGCGCTCTTGGCCTGCTCCCAGCAGCAGCGGCAGTGATTCAACTAGCGGAACGACAAGAGAACTCGATTCGCCAGAGTGCTGCTTCAGACACCGAGGCCGCCAGACTCAGTTCGGTACT
>JBBDMQ010000278.1:0-10372 GCA_040878245.1 Microthrixaceae bacterium | reverse complement strand
TCAGATCCGCCGAGCAGCTTCATTCAGAGTTCAAGTGCGCTAGCCGAATTCTGGCATGCCACCTCGGCTGCCAACTCGTCTCTTGCAACGCAGAGTTGGTTATCACTCGAGTCAGCAGATCCACAAGCAGCCCAAGACGCACTCATATCTGCTGCTGCAACAAGATTCTCAAGTGACGAGCAGTTGCTGATTTTGCCGGCACTACTGCCATTGGCGACTCCAAGCTCGAAGGCGAAGCAAAACCTGTTCTGCGCCACTGTGAAACAGATAGCTCTTGAGGCAATCGATGAAGACCGTGCCACTGATCAACGCATGCAGGCGCAACTCTTGGCCGAAACAGCTCTTTCGTTATCTTCAGGCACTGCTGGCAAACTTCAACCCGCTTCGCCTGAACGGTTGACTGCGCTTGCCACTGGTATTGCGCAAACTGACCCGGAACAGCTAGCCCCGTTGCTACTCGCAAGCTTTGAAGGTGGCCTTGCTCCCGAAGACTTAGTTCTCGCTTTAGCTCTGCTCCGAGCAGCGGCATATGCAGGAACGAGTAGTGATTCTGACAAACAAGATTCACGCGTTGCCAACTTATGTGCTGGTATTGCTCTCGATGCAGTTCAGCTGTGTATGGCTCGGACAAGTTCGCTCACCCTGCGCTACGAGCTCGCTCTAGCGGCTGCAACAAGTCCTTCGGCAATCAGTTTGAGCTCACTGGCCGAGCTCTGGGTTCCCCCATTCGACAGCGGCGGCTTAGCAGATACGCTGTCAGCAGTGGCCGAGGCAGACCCCGAGTCCGCAGCAGAAGCAGCAACTGCGATTCCTCCGGCGGATAGCGAATCCACTGATGCGGCATGGTGTGTGATTCGCCGCACTGTGGCCGGAGACTCCTCGCTGCAGATGCATTCTCTGATGCAAGTGACCGCACTCGAGCGTGGGTTTCGGAGCACCACACACCCCGCAAAGATATGGTTCCTAGCGGCAGCGGCACGCTCGGCCGCACAGACGCGAATGACGGCACAGCCACTTGCTGAACTCGCGGAAGAAATTCTCAGTTAATGAGCACCTGCTGTGAACACAGCTGCCAGTGCCGCAGCAACCTGCAGTAACTTATAGACATGTCCCTGAGCCACTGTGGTTCAGCATTGTGAAAGGCTGAGATGTCACGAAACCCTATTCTGAGCGACAAAGCATTCGGCGAAACCTCGACCACTGAAAGCCCGAGCCCAGCGCAGGAATGGGACTCGGCACAGCAAGCTGGAGTTGCCGTCACTGCCCAAAAGGGCCAGACTCAATTTGCTGGCGATCTGCCCGCTCCGGCCGGTTCTGGCCGGGTCATGACGCTTGGTGGAGTGTCTGCTGCAACCCTCTTCATCTTCACTTTTTTGTTGATTGGGGCAGCCTACGGTTGGACTCTAGTAACCGAAAAAGCGCCCGTCCTTCTTGCCGATGGAACACAACAAACTCCCGTCAGTTTTGACAGCCCGGTACTGCTCTTGGTGTGTTTAATCGGGGCCTTTGGCATTTCAATGCTGACGGTGTTTAAACCCAAACTTGCCCGCTTTACTGCGCTTCCTTATGGACTTTTAGAAGGCGCTGTGCTGGGCATGATCTCGCACTACTACAACGCACAGTTTCAGGGCATTGTTGTTCAGGCAATCCTGGCAACCTTCGGAGTGTTTCTTGCCATGCTGGTGATGTACGGCCTTCGAATCCTTCGAGCCACCCCCAAATTCACCAAGGGCGTTATCGGAGCAACCTTTGGCATCATGATCATGTATCTCTTCGGCTTTGTTCTGAGCCTTTTCACCAATATGGAACCACCATGGCAAGGTGGCGGGTTACTGAGTATTGGCATCAGCGTAGTAATCGTGATTGTGGCCTCGCTCAACCTCATTCTCGACTTTGATTTTATTGAGCGCGGCTCGAAGAACAACTTGCCGGCCTATATGGACTGGTACGCAGCATTTGGCCTGATACTGACCTTGGTCTGGCTATATCTAGAAATGCTTCGTCTTCTCTCAAAGATCCGGCAGTAATTCGAGCCGACTAGCGCTCATCAGAGTGCACTTTCCCTGAGTGTCCTCATTGCGAGGATGAGCGAGTTTTACTTGCCGTTTGTTGACCAATGCCAAGGCTCTGAGGGCAGGTTGTACATTCCAAAACGGCTGGCATTTCTGCTGAGCCAAATAAAGGCCGGATTAGAGCGGGAGGTAATCAACGACCCTGCACTGGTGAAGTCAATTGCTCTGCCTTGCTCATGCATCGATCGCCCAGGTATTGCAGTGGGTGGGCTGCACTGCGAGGAGGGCTTTTGATAGATGTCGTAATAGGAGGGACCACAGTTGTTTCGGCGAGTTGCGATCTGAGCGGCAGAACTTCGATACCCACCGCCTCGTAGATTGAGTCCAGCAGCAGTTGCTGCATCAAGCAGCCCTCGGATTTGTCCTGCGATAGCAACGTTGACAGTGATGCCTCCGACTGAGGTGACATTGACCCCGCTAGGGGCTGGGGCGGGTGGCGGAGCAGGTCGTGTGGTGGGTGGCGGAGCAGGTCGTGTAGTGGGTGGCGGAGCAGGTTGCGTAGTCGGTGGAGCAGAAGCAGGGGTAGGTGGAGTGGCCCCTGGAGCCGTACTGCCTGGACTGGTGGCCGGCACCGTTGGATTCGCTGCTGGCTGTGGCACCGTCGCTATTGGGCCGGACGGGGCGGGAGCGGTGACTTGTTGAACATTGCGAGAAGGTGTGTTGACTGACTGAACAAGTGCTATCTCTTGGGCAGCGAGTTCAGAAGCCATCTGCTGGTCGATCTCGGCAAGAGCGGCGGCCTCTGCTAAAGCAGCATCAAGCCTGTCCTCAAGCTCAGCAGCTATTGAGTCTTGTTCCGAACGGATCCCCTCGAGAGTGCCAAGTTGAGCTTGCTGAACTGCCACTTGATCGGCGGCCGCTGCCGCAGCTGCATCTGCAGTAGCGGATTCATCGGCCGCTATTTTTCTCTTGCCAACTAAGATATCAACCACTTTGTGACGGTCGTCGGCCATGATCTTGATCACCTCATTTGCATACGAGGCGTCGTCAGATTGACCAACCGACAGAACTCGAAGTGCGTCCTCTGCAGGAGGGGTGATGTAGGCCTCAACGGCATAAGCCCGCACTGTTTGCCTGGCGATTTCAACCTCGTTGTCTGCCAAGGTGACTCGTGCGCGTGCTCTGCCTACGGCTTCATTCGCTAGCCCGACTGCAATCTCAGCATCGGCAACAGCCGTTTGTTGTTCTACGTACTGCGCCTCGAGTTGCTGGATCTTTTGAGCGACTTCTTCACGAGAAGCTGTGAGGACATCTACCTCGTTTGACGACCTCCCCAAACTTGGCCTGCTCTGATGAGTCAGCGCAGCGGTTTGCACTGACATGTGAGCGACACTGCTTACAGCTACGCCTTGAGTCGCGCCTGCAGGAAGAACGCCTGCAACGAGCACTGGAATGAAGACCGCTGCAGCAAACCAAGCAGCGGCCTGAGGCCGCAAGCGCAATACGTGAGCAGAGGGGTTCAGTGATCGAGTCATCTGTTAGTCAACGCCCCAGTAGGGCATTTGGTTGACACTCGGGCGCGCTGCACATTTACTCCTATCGGCCGCCCGCAGAGATTCTTGAGTTTAGACGATGGCTGCTGCTGCTACTAGGGATAGGTGGAATTACATGCAACCGCAGCTTGTAAGTAGGGCCCCGGGGCATCTGTTCTCAGCAAAAATCACGTGAGCGCGCTGTTGCCACTACAGGCAGAACTTCGACTCTCTCGGCAACCACATTCATCACTCCATCCACGCTGTGCTCTAAGCGACCACCCACGAGTAGTGCCGCAGCAGTGGCCAACACTGGCCGAAACCTTGCCCAACAACCGCGTGAGACCACCAAGTTGATGATGCCCGTCTCATCTTCAAGGCTCACAAACGTGATTCCTGCTGCAGAAATCGGCCGTTGACGGTGAGTCACCACACCGGCAACTAGCACCTTTGATGCATCAGGCAACTCGCTGAGTTCCTTGGCAGTTACTGCTCCTCGACGATCAAGGTCTGTGCGCAGAAATTTAGTTGGGTGGCCCTCGGGGGCAATGCCGGTAGACCACAAATCAGCCACAGCCTGTTCCCAATCATCCATGCCAGGAAGTTGAGGTGCTTCAACACCAAGCACAATTCCGGGTAGTCGCCCTGGCCCAGATTGTGCAACTGCACCTGCAGACCAGAGGGCCGAGCGGCGGTTATCCGTGCCAAAGACTCCAGCAGTTGCGAGTGCCTCAAGCTGTGACTGGTTCAGAGAAGTACGACGCATCAGATCCTCCATATCGGCATATGGCCGACCATCTGCAATCTGCTTGGCCAGGTTCGACCCGATTGAGCGAACTGAAGAAATACCTAGACGAACAACAGGTCCGGCCTGATCTGAGAGATCAGCCCGTACATCCTGTTCAAGCGTGGCGCACCAATCAGAAAGATTCAGATCGGGAGTGTGCACTTTGACACCATGCCGACGGGCATCTTGGACTAGCGAGTGAGGCGAATAAAAGCCCATGGGCTGAGCATTCAATAATGCTGCGCAAAATGCCGCCGGATAATGCAGTTTGATCCATGAAGACGAGTACACCAGATAGGCAAAGCTCACAGAATGCGACTCGGGAAACCCATAATGAGCAAAGGCCGCAATCTTTTCCCAAATCTGCTGAGACACCTGCTGCGTTATACCTCGTTGTGAGGTTCCGGCATTGAATCGCTCACGAAGTGCCGCCATTTTTTTTCCCGATCTTTTTGAACCCATTGCCTGACGCAACTGGTCGGCCTGAGAAGGGGTAAATCCAGCAACATCAATTGCCATTTGCATGAGTTGCTCCTGAAAGAGCGGCACTCCAAGAGTTTTCGCAAGAGCGTTCTCTAATAATGGATGAAGATACGTCACCGGCTCTTCACCCTTCCTGCGGCGAATATAAGGGTGCACCGAGCCGCCTTGAATCGGACCTGGTCGAATGAGTGCAACCTCTACAACAAGGTCATAAAAACATCGCGGCCGCAGCCGCGGAAGGGTAGCCATTTGGGCTCGAGACTCCACTTGAAATACACCAATTGAGTCAGCGCGACACAACATCTCATACACCTCATCTTCTTGAGGCAGTTCAGCTAAATCAACAGCCACTCCATGGTGTTGCGCAATCAGGTCTACTGCTAGGTGCGACGCAGTCAGCATGCCAAGTCCTAACAAATCAAACTTGACCAGACCTGCCGTAGCGCAATCCTCCTTATCCCATTGCAAAACAGAGCGACCCTTCATTCGCGCCCACTCAATCGGGCAAACTTCGCTCACAGGCCGATCGCAGATCACCATGCCGCCGGAATGAATCCCAAGGTGGCGCGGCAATCCTTCAAGCTGACTCGCAAGTGCAAGAACCGGACTAGGAAGCTCAGGGCTTGCAACTGCGCCCTGCTGGTTTGCGCCCTGCCGGTTTGCGCCCGGCTGAACCTCCTCCGGCCGCGGCAACGAATTCCATTGATCGAATTGCTGGGACCAAGCATCTTGCTGCCCCGAGGAAAATCCCAAAGCGCGAGCAGCATCACGAACTGCAGAACGAGCCCGATAAGTAATCACGTTGGCAACCTGTGCAGCATGGGACCTGCCATAACGTTCATAGACGTATTGAATAACTTCTTCTCGTCTACCTGATTCAATATCAAGGTCAATATCTGGTGGACCATCTCGTTCTGGCGATAGAAACCGCTCAAAAAGTAGGCCGAGGCGCACTGCATCAGCCTTAGTAATTCCGAGGGCATAACAAGCTGCTGAGTTGGCAGCCGAACCGCGCCCTTGGCAGTAAATATCGTTACGAAGGCAGAACTCAACGATGTCCCAGACAATTAAGAAATAACCCGAAAAGCCTAGAGCCGTAATCATCTGCAATTCATGGTCAATCTGAGCCCATGCACCCACAAAACGCTCGGCATGTCGCGGCCCATAGCGCTGGACTGCGCCACGCTCAACGAGCAGGGCCAAGTACTCAGACTCAGTGAGTGGTCGAGAATTTGGTTCATCCTCGGGTGAGGGGCATGGGTATGGCGGCAATTGCGGGGCAATGAGTGCAAGGTCAAATGCACACTGCTTTCCTAAAGCAGCAGCAGCGCTCACAACATGGGCGTAGCGAGAGAACCGCCGGGCCTGTTCTGCGCCTGAGCGCAGATGCGCGCTAGCAGCACCCGATAGCCACGGATCCATCTGATCCAAACTCTTTGCTGCCCTAATTGCAGCAAGGGCTGTGCTGAGGGCATGGTCATGTGGACTGCCGTAGTGAACATTATTTGTAGCAATGGCTGCAGTACCGACTCTGCGAGCAAGTTGATACAGCGCATCGTTGCGATCAGAATCAAGCGGATCTCCGTGGTCCCACAGTTCGACAAAGGTGTTCTCGATTCCAAAAGCGGCGACAAGCGCACGTAGTTCTTGTTCAGCAGCCCGAACCCCCTGCCGAGCTAAAGCTGAGGCCAAGATGCCTTTACGACAAGCCGTGAGCACCGCCCAATGGCCTCGGGCACGATGAGATGCCGCTTCTGCTACTACTGCAAATGAAATCTCTGGCCGCCCCTTCTCGCCAGCCATCTGCGCCTGAGAAAGCAGTGCAGCTAGACACGCGTACCCAACAGGGTCTCGGGCCAGAATGATGAGGTGCTGCCCATCGGGGTCAACTGAACCCGTACGGTGTTGAGTTGCATTCAGGGTGAGTTCAGCACCAAATACCGTGGGCAGTCCCACAGCCCGAGCAGCTTCGGCAAAGCGTACGACCCCATAAAAACCAGAATGGTCAGTGAGTGCGAGAGCATCAAGGCCAAGACGATCTGCCTCTTGGGCAAGCGACTCTGGCGAGGATGCCCCATCAAGAAAACTAAACGTGGAATGGCAATGGAGCTCGGCATACGGAACCGAAGAACCTGAAGAACCAGAAGAACTATTGAATGCCACCCAATGCAGCATAGCGAACGTGTGTTCGATTACATATCTTGACTCTATGGCTCTGGACTGAGCCCAGAGTGCTCACTTTCTGTCAGAGTGAGCGGCAGTCTGAGCACTCGCTCTTCGCCGCCCCCTTCTACGGACTGCAGCAGGAGCGATCCACCTAGCGCTACAGAAAGCTGTGTGACCAGTAAGAACCCTGCGGTCTCGCCGCGATTGCCTGTTGAGCCCAGCCCATCAGCAACCAAACTTTCCACACTCAACGAATCCACAGTTGTTGCATCACCGTCATGAGTGACTGCCACCACCAACTCAAGCAGTTCTGCATCACCCTCCTCGACCGGAATCCTCACAGATTCGAATGTGGCCTTCACCCGAACCTGAGATTTTGCGAGTTGCACTGAGCCTGCGATTAGTTCGTCAAGAATCCGAACGGTTCGAGGCAGATCTAACACAACTTCCATCACGTCATCGAAGCTGGCCTCGAGCACCAAACTGCAGCCCTGCTCGGTGGCCAGACTTTGCCGATCTGCGATTACTTCATTGATAGCTAGCAGTAGATTTGCAACCTCTACAGCCTGTCTTGCCGCTCCGGTATTCATCGTCAAAAGATCAACCAGAGCACCGACTAGCTGAACGCAGCGATCGGCCGCTAGTGCCGACTCGGCGACGCGCCGTTGATCAAGTTCCGGCAAGGGGGAGGTATCGACTCTTTCCAGCAGGCCTTCAAGGTGAAGAAGTGGTGTCAAGATATCTTGACTCACGATCTGTAGAACCTCCATCCGTGACGCAAGAGCTTCTGCAGTTCGCTCGGCCACTAGTTCGTCTAATCTTTGGTTCACTTCGTATAACCGTCGGAGACCGCGCTCAGCGGCCCGCTCTGCAGCTTGTCTTCTTTGACGCTCTCGATCGGCCCTCCGTTCGAGCAGTGCAATCAGAGAGGTCGACCTATCGGCCATCAGGATTCCTCACTTGGGTTCGACTCAATGCGAATCAGCATCTCCGACTCAACTCCTCGGTCAGTCACTGACAGAAACTCCACAGACTCTCCAAAGTGAGCTGCAGCGCCAGCAACAAGCCCCTCTGCGAGTGGGCCGAGTGCCCGAGGGGATCGATAACGCAGATGAAGCAATCCATCATCTTGCTCGGTGACCTCAAACTCTGGGGTTTGTGCACCGGGATACAACTTCATGACCTCGGGATGAATGATCCCATTCAGGTCGAGGAGCACCGTTCGACAGCTGTCATGTTGTTCAAGTAAGTACGGGTACTGAGCTGCTAATCCAGCAAAGGCACCTTGCCCCACAAGGCGCTGAACTTGCTCTGCAGGAAGGTCGAACTGTTTGGTAGCAGCTTGGACGAGTAACCCAAGTTGTTCATCGGGGTAACTGCCAAGCGTTGTCCACACACCATCGAGGCCAGACTCCTCAAGAAGTGCGTCCCAGGCATCTGCACCGAACTGCTCGGTCACAAACTCCTCAACCAGAATAAAAACAACACCCTTCACAAAGAGCCTCCGGACTTGCCATAAACGAGATAACCCTGTGGAGAGCTTACTTCAGACAAGACTTTCGGCCGTCGCCATCACTCCAATAGGCCACCCCTTCTTGACCATCATTCCTCGCAGAGGAATGATGGCAAAGTTCGGCGACTCCTAGCCCGACTCAGCCTCTACCCTAGATCTGGTGACCACTACTACTTCAGACTCCTCAGAGACCACTCCCCCATCACAGTCCGCCGACCCAGACCTGACCGCTGCCGACCCGACCGCAGCCGACCCGACCGCAGCCGACCTGGCCGCTGCCGATATCGCTTGGGATCTTGACACTCTGATTGCAGGAACCGACCTTAAGTCGCTGCTCGATCAATCCGACGCTTTGGCAGAGCAGCTTGAAAGCTACCGAGGGCGAGTTCACTCGTTGAGCCAGAGCGACCTAGTGACCGCAATGACACTCATGGCTGATCTACAAGAACTCCAAGGTCGTGCTGGCTACTACGCAATGCTGCGCTTCTCTGAAGACACCTCGGATCCGGCTCGCGGAGCGCTCATGATGAAAGTTCAGGAGCGTTCGGTTCCCCTTGCCACAAGGCTGGTGTTCTTTGAACTTGAATGGGCAGCTCTGGATGACGCCGCTGCAGAAGAGATGCTCAACACTCCCAGCTTGGATTTCTGTGCGCATCATCTGCGATCAGTTCGCCGGTACAGAAAGCACCTGCTCACCGAGCCAGAGGAGCAACTACTCACAGAGAAGTCCGTGAGCGGAGGGTCGGCTTGGGTTCGGTTGTTCGATGAACTCACTTCGGCAATCACTATTGAGTTGCCGGAGACAATCAGCGACTCCGGCTCTGCTCAGGATGCACCGTCGATTGCAACTCAAACCGTAGGACTCGAACAGGGTCTTTCTCGCCTTCAGCACCCAGATAGAGAGGTCCGATGTCAAGCTGCTGAAGCAGTCACAAAGGGCCTTGAGCCCGGTCTGAGAACTCGCGCTTTTGTGTTCAATACGCTACTTCTTGATAAAGCAACCGATGATCGACTGCGGCAGTATCCCAGTTGGATTTCCGAACGAAACCTGTCGAACGATGCAACTGATGAGTCGGTTCAAGCTCTGATCGAAGCCGTTGTAGGACGTTACGATCTTCCACAGCGCTGGTATGCGCTCAAGGCGAAGGTACTCGGCATTGAGAGGCTCGCAGATTACGACCGAATGGCCTCTGTAGCCGAGGATGAAACCGCTATTGGATGGAACGAAGCAAAGGGGATCGTGCTTGATGCCTACGCAAGTTTCTCACCTGAGCTTGCGAAAGTTGCTCAGCGATTTTTTGATGACAACTGGATTGATGCCCCAACTCGACCTGGTAAACGGCCAGGAGCGTTTTGCGCCTATACCGTTCCCTCACATCATCCATATGTGTTCTTGAACTGGACGAGTCGCCCTCGCGATGTTGCAACATTGGCTCATGAACTCGGGCATGGTTTGCACGCCTATTTGGCTCGAGAGCAGGGGGTATTCCATCAGTCCACCCCGCTTACCTTGGCTGAAACCGCTTCTGTTTTCGGAGAAACAGTGACTAACAATGCGCTTCTAGGTCAGCTCAATGACCCGCAAGCAAGGTTTGCATTGCTTGCATCCACCCTGGAGGACTCAATTGCAACGGTGTTTAGACAAGTTGCGATGAACAGGTTTGAGGAGTCGGTCCATTCGGCTCGAAGGCAAGAGGGAGAGCTGTCGGTTGATCGCTTCGGCGAGCTATGGATTAACTCGCAAACTGCCATGGTTGGCGACTCCGTTCAACTCACCGAGGGCTACTCCACTTGGTGGAGCTACATCCCTCATTTCATCGGAACACCCGGTTATGTCTATGCCTATGCCTATGGCCAACTGCTTGCTCTTGCGGTCTAT
>JBBDMQ010000277.1:0-2934 GCA_040878245.1 Microthrixaceae bacterium | reverse complement strand
TAGGGAAGTTGAGGACCTCATCAGCACCCATCCGCAAGTGGCGCAGGTCGCAGTCATCGGACTTCCCGACGACCACTGGGGTGAGGTCGTGTGTGCAGTAGTAGTTGCTGATGTGGTCACAGACGGATCCGCAGTAGGGGCCACAACAATCAACGGCATTGAGCTTATTGAGTGGACCAGAGACAAAATTGCCGGGTTTAAGCGCCCTCGGCGAGTGGTTCAGGTTCTGGAACTTCCCATGAACGCCTCTGGAAAAGTCGATAAGCGCTTGCTACGCATCACCGTCACGGCTCAAGACTGAAAGCTTCTAGCGCGGGGCAAGATCTCGTATGGCTTGTCGTTGGTCATAACCAAAGGGCAACAATGCAAGCGCAGGCGTGGTAACGCCGTTGGCCACATATCTTTCTATCTGCTCACGGCAATGCTCAGGGCTGCCAGAGATAATGAGTTCATCAACTAAGGAATCCGGAATCGCAGCAAGTGCTCCTTGACGATCTCCCTCTGACCAAAGCTTCGACATCGGAGCGAGTTGTTCACCTCTACCTAGCCATTGGTGAAATGCCGCATACACCGGGACAGTCAAATACGCAGCGATTGCGAATCGCCCGAGAGACAACACAGCCTCACGATCCGTAGTTGGAGCAACAAAAATTCGAGCTACGACTTCTTTAGTCGGTGACTCAAGGCTTCCGGCACCTGCAGCCTGAACAATCGGTGCAACTACTGAGACATCATCAGCGGAAAGCCAGTTGATGATGGCTCCATCTCCCTCTAAGCCAGCAAGGCGCAACATTCCCTCTCGAAGTGCGGCAATCAGAATTGGGGGCTGCTGTGCCAGACGAATTCCCAACCGAAAACCTGCAACCTCGGAGTTACCAAACCGACCACTCATTTTCTCGCCGGACATAGCTGATCGGAGGAAACGAACCATCTCCTTGACCTGACGGTATGGCTCATCAAAAGGGATTCCGTTCCAGCGTTCGACGATGACATTTGAGGATGTACCGATTCCAAATACAAATCTTCCTGGCGCTGCATCTGCTAGCGAAGCGACTGACTGTGCGAGCAATGCAGGCCCGCGGGTATATGCAGGAACAATGGCAGTACCGAGCCGCAAAGATGGAGCCCAAGCGGAAGCTAAAGCCAACGGCGTGAAAGCGTCCGCACCATTCGCCTCGGATGACCACACATCGGTATAACCCAGATCGGCTAGTTCAAGGATCCAGTCTTTTTGATCTGCAAGAGCCAGCCCATCAAAGGGGATGGTCATGCCATACCGCCTTCCTTCAGGCAGCTTGCGAGTTGGGAGTTCGGATGGCAAGTCAGTCTGTGCGGTTGTGGCCATGTAATCACCCTAGGCAAAAGCGAACTCGGGCACAGAACTAGTCGCTAGAACAATCTTAGGTTCGAGGCTTATGCAGTACTGCAGTTTGGCTAGCTGTTGCTAGCAGAGTGCCATCTTGGGCCCACAAAAATACTGATCCATGACCAAAGCCATTATTGACCCCATCCACCCGAATATCACAGAGCACCCAATCTGTGGGCTTGAGACGCTGTACACGAATCGTGTTATCCAAGCTGTTTGAGGGAACCCATCGACCAGTGGCTTGGGCAATTCCAAAGGGCAGGTAATCCCCCAAGATGGCTAAGCCTGCAGCCGACATTTCGATCTCTGGTGTTTGCACCCATAACGCTGAACGACCATGCGGCGCCGGGTTGCCATCAATCTCATCCCAGGGGGATCCAAGTGCCAACCGGATATTTAAGCGGCCCATGATGGACTCGCTATCTGCCACCATGTCGCTTCGAAGCTGGCAATCCTGTGGGCTAGGAACCTGGGGCATTGTTCGCCACTGCTCATCGATCTTTATGTCTTTAGATCCAAGTGCTGCGTTGACGGTAAGTATCTCTCGATCTCCGACTCTCCCCACAGCGCGAGCTTGACTCGTGCGCTTGCCAGAGACAGCAACCGTAACGTCAAGGTCCATAATCTCGCCCACCGTGGCGAAGGACAAGTACTGCGCTGTGGCCCAGACCACCGGGCGGTCGCAGACTGACTCCATTGCAGCCACTGCAGCGCCGAGTCCACAGCCTCCAAACATAAAGTGTTCTCTCGTAGCTATGCCATCGGTAATCGGCAGATACCAGCGCATTGGGTTATGTGTTGGAGCGAGTCCCAAAAATTCAGCAGCGTCCATCACTACAGGATACGTTGACTTATCGACAGCCAAGTTCGCTCTCCTTCACTAACCTTCCTACGATGTACCAATCCCGACGTGTTCTACAGAGCGCAGCAACGCCGGGTGCCTTTTTGTTATCGCAGCTCTGATCGGGGAGAACACATGACAGATAGTCCATGGCTAGGAGATGCATGCTCGCTAGTAGACGCATTTCGTGCTGGAGATCATTCACCGGCAGAGGAACTTGAAGCAACGCTCAGCGCAATTGAGCGAAGTGAGATGAACTGTTTTTCCTATGTTTCAGCTGAATCAGCTCGCGCACAGGCGGCGGTGGCTGACATTGGCCAGCCCTTCGGCGGCGTTCCATTCGGCGTAAAGGAACTCAGTCATTACAAAGGCTGGCCCTATACCGAGGCCTCAGTTGTGTTTGCAGATGGCATCTCCGACAGGACCGACACTGTCATTGAGCGCGCCGAAACCCTCGGTGGCGTGGTTTCAGTCGGACTCACCACAGCATCTGAGTTTGGCGGTCTGAATGTGAGCGTCACCAAACTTAATGGAGTTACCCGCAATCCATGGCAGCTCGATCGAACCGCTGGTGGTTCATCGGGCGGAAGTTCAGCTGCTGTGGCTGGAGGACTGCTCACAATGGCCTCTGGAGGAGACGGCGGCGGAAGCATTCGGATTCCTGCAGGGTTTAATGGCCTGCCAGGCATGAAGGGCACCGCTGGTCGAATCCCCCGTGGTCCAAAGG
>JBBDMQ010000276.1:0-2955 GCA_040878245.1 Microthrixaceae bacterium | reverse complement strand
CTCAAACTCTGCCCACTCAAACAATTGTAAAGGGGGACACCACGGTGCTCTCCATCGCTGCGGCCTCGATATTGGCCAAAGTGTCCCGAGACAGAATCATGAGAGCTCAGGCCGAAGACTTTCCGGGGTTCGACTTTGACCGGAACAAGGGGTATCCATGCTCGCGGCATCAGCTGGCTCTGAAGGGGTATGGTCCGACCCCGATTCACCGTCGTTCCTGGTCCTTTATGGAGTCGATTCCTTGGCTCGCATCCCGCAGTCAACCAGTGACTGGCCGATAGCAGGCTGGCAGATCGCCAGCTGAGCTCTTCAAGTAGAGCTGCATGCGGTAGTAAGCGAATGCTTGCTATAGTTTGCACTGCTGAAAAAAGGTCCATCTCAAGAGGTGTTCAGATGAGCGAAAACAGAACACGAGGCATTCAATTCGGAGCGCCACGCTCCTCGGCCTCTCCCGGCGGAACAGGCATTGAACCGCCGGTTCCCGAATGGGTCGACGTGTCGCAAACACTCGAACGCTGGTTTGCTTTTGTCGACGTCTGTGGCTTTACCAATTACACCGAGCAACATGGAACTCCAGCGGCGCTGGCAGTATTGACTCGGTTTCGGACTGCAGTAAGAGGTGTGACTGGTCGCAGGGGCGTGCGCGTACTGAAGTGGCTAGGTGACGGCGCCATGTTGGTTGGGGTAGAGCCAGGGCCGGTTATCGCCGCTGTCTGCGAACTTGGATTGCGCTTCGAAGAAGACAACTTCAATATTCATGCCGGGATTGCAGGAGGGCACGTGTTGTTATTCGAGGGTGATGACTACATCGGCCCTGCAGCAAATCACGCTGCGCGACTCTGCGAGGCTGCTGACTCTGGCGAGGTGCTCGCAATTGGTGTCGCCCCGCACTTGCCCAACTGGGTGCGCATCGTTCGAGAGACTCAAGTTCAAGCGCAGGGGCTTGGCCTGCTTCAAAATGTGTCACAACTCGAGGTTATAAACTTCGAACTAGAACAGAAGGCAGTCAGCTAGCAACGCTCGTGCAAGTTCAGGACTAACGCATCAAGGCTCGGAGCGGTTGATTGCTAAATCCCTGAATGCGGTGGTGGAGTCAATCCCTGGATCCTTCGGCAGGCCCAGAACGCGCTCCGCAACGATGTTTTTCATAATCTCATCGGTGCCGCCCGCAACCCGCATACCAGGAACCCCGCAGAGCATCTGCGAGAACGCGTAGGCGCCCCACTCGCCGCCGTCAGCAGTGATTCGAGGACCAAGTACCGAGGCCACCCACTCAGTGAATGCAGACAAGTTATTTGTGAGCGCAAGCTTTGCAGTCGACATTTCTGGGCCGGGTAGTTGCCCTGCGCGAATCTTGTCGAGCGCTCGTTGATTGTTCCACTTAGCCACCATGAAGTTCACATAGAGGCGGGTCGCTTGGTCTACCAAAACTGGGTTGTCGGCAGCATCAAAATGCTGGAGCATTGCATGGAGCCGCTGAGGGCTAAACAACCCGCCACCGCCACCGCCGCCACCGGCGCCAATTGAGGAACGCTCGTTCATCAGTGTGGTGAGCGCCACCCCCCACCCGCTGTTGATATCCCCAAGGCGGTGGGTGTCCGGAATCCGGACCTCATTAAAGAACACCTCGTTAAAGCTTGCGCCGCCCGTCATCTGACGCAACGGGCGTATCTCAATACCGGGTTCGTTCATATCAACTACAAACACCGTTAAGCCCTTGTGCTTTGGAAGATCTGGGTCGGTACGACAGATCACTTCACCAATCTCGGCAAGGTGAGCAGCCGATGTCCACACTTTTTGGCCACTAACTACCCACTCATCGCCATCTTTTATGGCCTTCATCGAGACTGAAGCAAGGTCCGACCCAGAACCTGGCTCGCTAAACAACTGACAAGCGACTTGGTCGCCGCGATATAGATCCTTCAAATACAAGTCGTGGATTTCGGGGATTCCATGCGCCAAAATCGTGGGCGCCACCATCCCTAGACTGATGGTAAAGACACCCATATTTGGAGTCTGGAACTGCGACTCAACCGAACTGTAAGCACGCTCGTATGCGGCACCAAGCTCTCGACCGCCAAATTTCTCCGGCCCACTAATCCAACCAAAACCGTAGTCAAAGCGCTTACGGCGCCACTCTTTGGCGGTTTCAGCCTGAGCAGATTCCGATTCCCGAGTCATTTCATCAAACATCGCAACGTCATCGGAGCCCTTACCCCAAACAAACTCCTTGACTGGTGGACGGGGTTCAGCGTTAGCCTCAAGAAAACTTCGAGCCTCTGAAGCGAACTCCTCGACCGTGATGCTAGGTACATGTGTTGATGACATAGGTCTCCCCTCATTGAACTGTTGCCTATAGACGAGCTTGGTGTGTCCTCATCTGAGCGCTTTCGTATTTGCGTCTAGTTGGAACTCAGTGAGCAGTACTTGACTAGACAGTCAAGTGCTGTTCAGAACTTAGTACTCTCAGCGGGGCTAAATTGTTCAGATGAGTCGTAGGTCTGCAGTAAATGTTGGTGCCTTTTTGGCGTGGACCATATTTGTGTGGGGAGTCGTTCGGGTGCGAAACATCATGAGCGATTCTGACCTGAGTAGTTCTGAGCGCAGTTGGCCGCTGATTTTGGCGGCATCTCTATGGGTTCCAGCGGCTGTATTGCTCGTTGCTCTAGCAGTCACCGTGATCCGCAAAAAAGAGTTTGGTCAGCCGGCAAGGGTTGGTGTTGCAGTTCTCGGAGTGTGGACAACTCTGGTGTGGATGGTTCGAGCATTTGATATTGCCTTGGCGAGTAACCGGGAGCTGCCATTTATTTTGGTGCACCTTGTTCTCGCAGCTATTTCGATTGGGTTAGCTGTGCTGGCGGCCAGAGCATTACAGCCGAAATCCAATGCAACCGTCCCCACCCCCACCTAACCCCCTGTTTTGTCTTGCGAGGGACCCCCTATAGGGGGTCCCTC
>JBBDMQ010000275.1:0-2981 GCA_040878245.1 Microthrixaceae bacterium | reverse complement strand
GGGGTGAGGAGTTGAGGGCTTGAGCAACAGCTGGGTGGGTGACCTGCCCTGCAAAGGTGTTGAGCCCTCCAGCGAGGGCGGGTTCGCTCTTTTCTGCCTCAGCGCCGTTTAACGCAAGCTGTAACACATACGGCAACGTGGCATTGGTGAGGGCATAGGTCGAAGTATGCGGCACAGCGCCCGGAATGTTGCCAACTGCGTAGTGCACGACGTTATGCATCACATAGGTAGGGTCGGAATGAGTTGTCTCATGAATGGTTTCGACGCAACCACCTTGGTCAATTGCCACGTCCACAATGACCGACCGTTCCTTCATTCCGCGAACCATTTCTTCGGTGACCACGGTAGGCGCACGACCGCCTGCGAGCAGTACTGCTCCAATGACTAAATCGGCTCCAGCAACTGCCCGCTCTACTGCACCAAAGTTTGAAGCCAGGGTCATGATTCGCCCTTGATGAATTTGATCAACCCAGCGAAGGCGATCCAAGTTCTTATCAAGTAAGAGCACCTCGGCTTCCATGCCGGCCGCAATCCAGGCAGCGTTCCAGCCGACGTTGCCTGCGCCAAGCACCACAACTCTGCCTGGTCGCACACCCGGAGCACCTCCAAGCAGTACCCCTCTTCCGCCGTGGGCTCGTTCGAGCAGGTGTGCTCCAATTTGGGTTGCCATGCGCCCTGCTACTTCAGACATCGGGGCGAGCAGCGGCAAACTTCCGTCAGCGGCCTGCACGGTTTCATAGGCGATACCGGTGACATGATGCTTGAGTAATGCCTCAGCTACCAGTGGATACGCAGCAAGATGAAGATAGGTAAAGAGGGCTAATCCGGGCCGGAAATAGCCATATTCGGACTCCTGTGGTTCTTTCACCTTGCAGATAATCTCTGATCGGGACCATAACTCATCAACCTCTGACAGGACTTCTGCTCCGGCAGCGGCGTACTCGGAATCCGAAATTGAAGAACTGGATCCTGCGCCCGATTGAATCAGAACCTGCACGCCATGTTGCGTGAGCTCCCTGACTCCATCGGGGGTCATGGCGACGCGATTTTCGTTGTCTTTTATCTCTGTAGGTACTCCAACAATGAGCGGTTGCATAAACCCTCCAGTGATCCCAAAAATTCGGTTGGCATATCTTCAGGCGCAACTCTCTTGGCAGGGAGCCGTGTATGGCAATGGTAGCGAGATCAAAAGTTTGAGGTTGCTTAACGCCGAAAAAACCGTGCGATCCACTCGGCTACTAGCTGATGATCGGCAGGTGTGTCGAGCGGACTGCTTGAAAGTTCGTCAAGGCTCAGCAGTGCTGCCTGAGTAACCTCGTCTCCTAAAATACTGCGACGCGCCGTGATGAGTTTTCGGCTGAGGGCTGGAACAAACTCGGGGTGGCCTTGAACGCAAAACACGTGATCTTGTACCCGGTAAGCGGCCACGGGGCAGTAGTCCGATCTGGCAATCAGTTCGGCTTCTGCCGGCAGGCGAAGTACTTGATCTTGGTGGCTCATCAGCATATGGAACCTGCTGATGGCAGGGTCTGCAAACATCCATGGTGCAGAGAAAACGATCTCGAACTCTTGATTACCAACACCCCAGCCCGAGTCTGACTTTGTAACTTGGCCACCAAGGGCACGCGCAATGAGCTGATGTCCAAAGCAGATCCCCATCTGCGGGACTCGGTCTGCGGCAGCGTTCTGAATGAACTCGGTAAGGTCCGTAATCCAGGGCAGGTCTTCGTAGGCGGACTTTCTTGAACCGGAGATAATCCAACCTTGGCATTCAGAATTGTTCTCTGGCAGCTGCCCAGCAGCAGCTTCGTAGATGCGAAGATCAATACCGACCGGGGAAAACACTGCCGGGTATAGCTCGGTATAGTCACCGATTCCATCGGCGATATTCGGGTCAAGATGATCACAGAGTAAGAGACCGATTTTCATTAGCGGAAGGAGAAAGTCGGGTCTGCGCCCTCAGCTACCAGAGGCTCAATTAAGTTGCGGGAGCGCAGTTCGGGCATCAAGCCCTCTCCTGTTGCATAGGCCTCCTCAAGGTGGGGGTAGCCAGACAGGATGAACTCCTCAAACCCAAGTGCTTGGTACTCCTCAATGCGGTCAGCTACCTCGGCGTGACTACCGACCAACGCCGTGCCTGCCCCGCCTCGAACGAGTCCTACTCCAGACCACAAGTTGGGGTAAATCTCTAGGCCGCGAGGGTCCTCGGGGAGTGTGTCGCCGCTTGTTGCGCTTGCACTAAGTTCGGCCATCCTGCGCTGACCTTCAGAGCGAGTTGCAGCAAAGTCAGCTCGTGCCGCAGCCACGGCAGCAGGGTCAATGCCGGCAAGGAGCCGCCCGGCCTCTGCCCAAGCCTGCTCTGAGGTGTCTCTAGAGATCACATGAAAGCGAATACCGAACCGCAACGGACGGTCCTGAGGTCGGCCACTTGCAGCGGCCTTGGCACGCATGCGTTCAACGCGTTCACCCACCATGTCAGGAGTCTCACCCCAAGCTAGGTAGACATCCACGTGTCGAGCGGCAACCTCTTCCGCAGCAGCAGAGGCTCCGCCAAAGTAGACCAGCGGCCGAATCAGCGGGGGAGTTCGAGTACTCGCAGCAGTCACCTTGTAGTGATCGCCGTCAAAGTCGAACGGCTCATCTCCCCAAGCTCCCTCCATGACCTGCAAGAACTCAGCCGCCCGCTGATAGCGAACATCCTTAGCCGCAAAGTCACCAAACCGGGCCAGCTCGGCATCTTCAGCGCCAATGACAATGTTGATGAGCATGCGCCCATTCGACATTCGCTGGTAGGTCGATGCCATTTGTGCAGCAAGGGTAGGACTGAGCAATCCGGGCCGAAATGCCACCAAAAACTTGAGTCGTTGTGTTTGCGGGATCAGTGAGGCCGTACTAATCCAGGCATCCTCGCAGCCGGTACCGCAAGGTGTGAGTACCCCCTCAAACCCCATGGCGTCGCAGGCCTGGGCAACTTGCCCGAG
>JBBDMQ010000274.1:0-2983 GCA_040878245.1 Microthrixaceae bacterium | reverse complement strand
GTGCCCACAGAGCGAAGCTCGATTGGGTCATCAATGGCGAGCACCCAGTCCGGGGTTGAGTCAACCGACTTCTGGTCCCAAATTAAGTTGTGCCCTTTGACCTGCAGATTGTTTTCTTGTGCGAACTTGATGATCCTATCGGCGGGACCAAAGTTCCAAGTTCCTGGTGCGGGATGGATCGTCGCCCATTTCAGTTCGTTCTCGGGGGTGACGCTGTTGAAGTTAGCTAGCAACGTGGTCCGGTAGTCGGTTTCGCCAAGGTGGGATGCGGCCACCGCAGCTCCCAAGGTCACACCAGCTGAATCTGCGAGCTGTCGCGTTGTGCAGGTTGCAGCCTCGTCACAGTTCGGGGGTGAGGTGATCGGTGCACTGGTGGTCTCGCTGACTGTTGTGGCGACTGCTTCGTCGCTGGCTTGTCCGCTGCCACTGCAACCAAACGCTGGGAGAAGCAGGAGCAAAAGAACCGAAATCATGGCAACTTGGGACTTGACCAGATCAAAATAGGCTCGTACGTTCACAAAAGTACTATACGGTACTTATTGGTCCCGGGGGAAGCTTCATGAGCAGTCGAAAGCAGTCAGAAACAGCGTTGCCGGCCATCGGGCTGACCACCTCTGACTCAACCTCGGATCGTGCCTCCAAACCGTTTCGGCCAGGGGCACCGAACGTCCTCGTGATCGTGCTTGATGACACCGGATTTGCTCAGCTCGGTTGCTACGGCTCGGATATCTCCACTCCAGCCATCGACGGTCTAGCCAAGACGGGTGTCTGCCTGACGAATTTCCACACAACAGGGGTTTGTTCTCCGACTCGGGCATGTCTCTTGACTGGACGAAACCATCACCGAGTCGGAGTCGGAATGTTGCCAGATCTTCCGATGAACTTCCCTGGCTACACCGGGCGGATCCCCGCAGATGCAGGCACGCTGGCCGAGATCCTCCGTGCCGACGGATACGCCACTTTCGCTGTGGGCAAGTGGCACCTCACACCTAGAGATCAGCGGTCACCCTCTGGTCCCTTCGAAAACTGGCCACTTGGGAAGGGATTCGAGCACTACTACGGATTTCTTGGTGGTGATGCTAATCACTGGGCCCCCGAGCTAGTCCGAGACAATTCCTATGTCGACCCTCCCAGAACTCCCGAAGAGGGATATCACTTGTCGGAGGACCTCGCAGACGAGGCGATCGCTCGAGTGCGTCAACTGCGGCGGGACCAACCATCCCGACCGTTCCACATGTGGCTGGCGCTGGGTGCAACGCATGCACCCCATCAGGTGACTCCCTTCTGGACCGATCCATACCGTGGCAAGTTTGACGAGGGTTGGGATGCATGGCGGCAAAAAACGTTACAACGACAGATCAAACTTGGGATCGTTCCCCTCGGCACCGAGCTGCCCGCCCCCTCCGATCACGTTGCGGACTGGGACAGCCTCGACCCCGAGCAGCGCGGTCTCTATGCGCGAATGATGGAAATCTACGCCGGATTCCTTACCCACGCCGATGCCCAGATCGGCAGAGTGCTTAATGCTCTTGAGGAACTCGGCGACCTAGACAACACCATCGTTGTGCTGGTTTCCGACAACGGTGCTTCCGGTGAAGCTGGTCCTCACGGCTCGGTAAGCGAGTTCCGCTTTGCTCAAGGCCGTGACGAAGACCTCGAATTGAACCTTCGTCTGATCGAAGAACTAGGTGGATACCGAACCTACAACCACTATCCATGGGGCTGGGCAGAGGCAGGCAACACCCCAGTCCGAAGATTCAAGCGCTATACGTTTGAGGGCGGAGTGAGAGACCCATGCATCATCTCGTGGCCCAGAGGCCTTGAGGAAGCCGGAGCGATACGTCACCAGTACTGCCACGCTATCGATCTGTTACCAACCTTGCTGGACCTTGCCGCCGTGGTGGCACCAACCGCTATTGGCGGGGTGCCGCAGATGAGTCTCGATGGCGTAACACTCCGTTCCATTCTGTCGGCTGCGAATGCCCCTGACCCTCGGGTAAGCCAGTATTACGAGTGCTGGGGAAGTCGTGCAATGTACGAAGACGGCTGGAAGGTTGTCACCAATCACGTCAATCAACTCACCCACGCAGAGCGGGATCTGATAGCTGGCAGCGACAACTTCGCAGAGGACCACTGGCATCTTTTCAAAACACACTCAGACATGGGCGAGAACAACGATCTTTCCGCCAAATATCCCGAGATCCGCGACCACCTCGTGGCTCGTTGGTTTGAAGAGGCGGAACGAAACGGCGTACTCCCGCTCAGCGACGGGGTCATGGATCGCATAGCTCATCTCTTCCTACCTTGGCCGAATGGCGCTGCTCGTGTGGAACTGCGGCCTGGCGAACGGGTATTTGAGGACAACACTCCAGCGTTATCGAACGGGTTCACCATCACAGCGCAGCTCAGCTCTCCATTGGGACCCGGGTGTCACGGAGTGCTCGCAGAGCAGGGTGATTACAACGGTGGATGGGTTTGGTTCGCTAACGGCGAAACACTCACGTTCGCATGCACCTTTGTGAGCGAATATGTGACAAAAATTTCAGTGGATCTGCCTGTCGGAGCGTCAGTGCTTCGGGTCGTCGGTCGCCCCAAGGACGAGGGCATGGATCTGGCTTTCGAGGCAGACGGCCTCCTCCTCGGCAGCGGTCGTCTCCCTCACGAATGGCCGGGGCTATGGACACCAAACTCATCAGCATCTCTGCTCGCTGGTGTCGGTAGACCTCTGCCCGTCTGTGATGGTTACGACCCCAAAATCGCATTTGACGGCAAACTCGAATGCCTCGTCGTTGAGGCCGACGGCGGTTCGTCCTTCCTTGAACTCGCACATCAAGTCGACGTTGCGTTCCGTAACCAATGACTGGACTTCCGACGGGTCGACTAACCGGCAGCAAACAAACCCCCTTTGTTTCAACTAAGTCTCGCGGACGTGGCCGACCAAGCAACGCTTCCACGGAGGAGACTGTGGCGGCCCTTTTGGTCG
>JBBDMQ010000273.1:0-2990 GCA_040878245.1 Microthrixaceae bacterium | reverse complement strand
ACTTGCTAAATATGCAGCCTGATGAACCTGAAGATTTTCAACCCCGATACCAAAGTACGCCCTGCTTGCCGCCTCGACCCCATAGGCACCTCGACCGAAGTAAATCTCGTTCAGATATCGGGTGAGAATGTCTCGTTTGTCGAGTTCACCTTCTAACTTGACCGAGAGCACACCCTCTTTCAGCTTTCTTGTCAGAGTTCGTTCAGAGGTGAGATACGTCAACTTCACGTACTGCTGGGTGATTGTTGAGCCACCTTGCTTTGACCTACTTGATCCGAGCACTGATTGGTATATCGCTCGGGCCAACCCTGCGGGGTCAATCCCCCCGTGATCAAAGAAGTTTCTATCCTCAGCAGCAAGCACCGCCTGAACCAGAACGGGAGGAAGCTGTTCATAATTAACGTTGACACGAGCCTCAGTGGCAGAAAGCTTAGCCATTGAACTCTGAAAATCGCACTCGTTATTTGCCACGTTGATATCGCATACGAAGGTGGTCTCCATAGACCTTTTCGCTGGAGGAAGTTCAATGGTGCTCAGCGCCAACCACAGCCCACCAAGCGATACCACCGCAACAACAAGCACCACATAAGCAGGCCGGCGTAACCGCCAAAGGAAACTGCGTGATGAAGCCATTGCTCTATTCTGGCCTGTCAGCCTCTAAACCTTCCATCTGAGCTGAGCGGGCAATCAGATATACGCGGTCCGCAGACTAGAGGGGGGCAACTTCCAACAGGTGGTTCCACCGGCAGGAAGTGCAAACTTCTACGGTATAACAGCGGCGATTTGGGCGTTCAGCAGCAAGTTTCTTCAGTTCAGCCCGAGTCTTCACTGGTCTCCCACCTGGGGGAAGCCTAGGGCCGAAAACAAACCTCACCACTCGAAGCGAGGACTGAGCACAGACGGGGCAAGTCACCGTTGAACTCTGCGAACAGTGAACTGCGATTCTCATGAGTTCAGAATGAGCGTCACACACATCTGCTTGCGACAACTCTCCTGCTCGGTATCTGAAGAGCAACTGCCGGCGGGCAAATCGATAATCCACACTTCCGGGGGATTTTCCCGGACGACCAGAGGATTCAGGCTGAAGAAATGGCACGGGTCTTACGCTACTGCTCGACAGGGCATCCGCGGGTCAGCTCAAAACCTCCGACAGACTTTGCAGCGATGTCTGACTTCAGCTCGAGAACTCCCCTCCCCTTGAGGCACCCTTCCGCAGGAAACCTTGATACCCGCCCCACCCTATTGCGCAGCGGTGACGGGCCTACTCCGTTACCCCCAGCAAGCTTTCCCCATGGGGCAGAGTCGCCACAGGACACTGTCCGATTTGCGCCAGACGTTGACGACACCGTGCTCAGCCGGTTGGTCGGATCAGTTGGTCCACTCGAAGGCAAGAGGGTGCTGGACTTAGGGTGCGGAGCAGGTGGATCCTCGCTGGCTTTGGCTAGAAAAGGTGCACACGTCATAGCTGTAGAAAGTTCAACCGCTCGACTCACTCAAGCACGAGCAGCCGCAGAAATCGCCGAGGTCAAGGTTGAGTTTCACCACAGCGACCTTGCGGATTTAGCATTTCAGCGCGCAGACAGCATTGATCTTGTGATTGCTGTGTATTCACTTGCGGGTGTGCAAGATCTCGGGCGAGTGTTTCGCCAACTTCATAGAATCATGAAGCCAGAAGCTGCTCTCGTGATGTCGGTACCACACCCGTTTTCGCTCATGCTCGAACTCGATGTTGAGGAACAATCCACTCCATATTTGACCCGATCTGCATGGCACGAGCAGGCAATCTCTTGGCGGGCTAGTGGTGACGAAGGGGTCACACATGTTCATCAGGTGAGCGAGTTGTTTACCAGTCTTATTCGAGCAAATTTTCGAGTTGACTCAATCGTCGAACCACCTGCAGTTACTGATCCTGCATCTTCTCGACCTACAAGCGTGCATTTCTCGGAGTTGGCACATTGGGTGCCAAGCACGCTGGTCATTCGAGCCCGCAAAGAGGGCAACTAGCCACGACTTAACTTATGGCTGGCGCACTACCACGACAGGGCAGTGCGAATGATTCACGACATAAGTCGTAACTGAGCCCATCAATAGGCCGACAAATCCTCCATGGCCTCGGGAACCAACAACGAGTAGTTCGGACTGCTGAGATGCTGCAATCAGCAACTCTCCCGCATGGCCCTCAAGTACCTCTGTGGTGACCTCAATACCTTCTAGTTCTCCCGATTCGCGAACGGTATCAATTGCCGCACCCAACATTATGTTGGTAGCCGCTGCGTAATCAGACAGGTCAGTTGTGGCCATTTCATAACCGGTACTCAAGATGGCACCAGAAAACACTGCTGTGACGCGTAGTACTGATCCTCGGAGACTGGCTTCCTCTGCGGCCCAGCGGAGAGCATTCACTGACTGCTCTGATCCATCAACACCAACAACAATTCCAGCCATGATTACTCCTTGATCGGGGCCTTGTTACCAAGGCTCTGCGGTGTCAGGTTAGAGGGTTGTACAGCGGCAAGATTTTCCGGCTGTTCGGCCCACCATGAGTCAAGGTCAGAAAAGGCCTGTTCCGAGGTAACCGGCCCTCGCTCTAGACGCAGTTCGAGAAGATAACTCAGAGCACGACCCACCACCTGACCCTGAGTGAGTCCAAGGCGCTCCATGACTTGTCGACCATCTAAGTCTGGGCGAATCGACTGCAGTTCTTCTTGTTCACTGAGTTGCTCAATGCGCAATTCAAGGTCGTCAATACGCCGATTCAACGCTTCAGCTTTGCGTTGATTTCTTGTCGTGCAATCAGCTCGTGTGAGCGCTATAAGTTCAGTCAATAAGTCGCCTGCATCGCGAACAAACCTTCGAACCGCAGCATCAGACCAACCCATGTCATAGGTGTGAAAACGAAGGTGCAGATATACGAGTTGTGAGATCTGCGCAACCATCTCATTACTGAATTTCAGCTTCTTCATGCGTTCACGGGTCATGCGCGCGCCAAC
>JBBDMQ010000272.1:0-3006 GCA_040878245.1 Microthrixaceae bacterium | reverse complement strand
TTTGACTTCTTTGCCATGCAGGCCCCGGCTGTGGCCTCGGCACTTGGTGGTGCAGACCTGATCAACTACACCCACGCTCCCCTGACCACACAGTTAGAGCGTGGCGTGCGGTCATTCGAACTTGATATTGCTGCTGACCCAATTGGAGGCAAATTTGCCCGGCCGCTGCTTCCAGACATCTTGACTCTGTCCGTCAAGCGGCCAACCGGAATGAGCCAGCCCGGCATGAAGGTCATCCACATCCAAGATATCGATTTCATCTCGAACTGCCCAACATTGGTTGCTTGCATGGTTGAGCTAAAGGCTTTTTCTGATGCTCACCCTGCCCATCTTCCGGTCATCATCAACCTAGAACTCAAAGACGAGAACCTTCCAGCCCCTGTAGATGCAACCAAGATGGTTCCCTTTGATGCAACGCAGCTTGATGCCGTGGATGCCGAGATTCGCTCTGTGCTCGGCGACCGGCTGATAACACCAGATGATGTCCGAGGCACAGCGGCGGACCTTCGCACAGCAATCACCACCACTGGTTGGCCCACGGTTGCCGAATCACGCGGAAAGTTCCTGTTCTTTATCGACAACGCTGATAAGCGAAGCGCCTATCTTGAAGGTCACCCTTCTCTTCTAGGGCGTGCAATGTTTACGAGCTCGGGGGAAGGCCAGCCGGATGGGGCAGTTCTGAAAGAAAATGACCCTGCCGACGGGTCAAGAATTAGGCAGCTAGTAGAGCAGGGGTACATAGTTCGGACCCGCTCTGATGACAATGTGACTGCACCTAACTCGACTCAGAGAGATATCGCTCTGGCCTCGGGAGCACAAGTCGTCCATAGCGATTTTATTCCTGGTGAGTCAGACCGCACCACAGGCTACGTGGTGTCGTTTGGAACTCGAGTATCGGCTAGATGCAACCCCGTCACTACAACCTCCTCAACCTGCACAGCAGCCGCTGCTGTAGAACCATTTGTCCCATAAATACTGAATGACCGTCAGTTTCTTATGGAGTTCAGTAAGAGATTGGTGTAGCGTCAGCTAAGTTGCATGTCGACGGGGGCTTTATGTCAGGCGAATACAAGACATTCACCCATGGCTTGTCGTGAGACTTGTATAACGGTCTGCATTACCAAAATCTGTGTTGCCAAATGGAGGGAATCTAGATGACTAAAAAACGTTCGATCACTGCGGGAATCGTCGCCGTGGTAGCCGTGATGGCACTTGCTGCTTCATGCGCCCCGATGGCGGCACCGGCTACCGAAAGTTGGACCTTCAAAGCCAACTCCGTCAAAATCAACGACAGCCAAGATGAGCTGCGGGACCCGTTCTTCGGAGCGTGTATCGCCATCCCGAACTGCGATGACGAGCCATACGCCCTGCAGATTGGCTTTAGGGTCAAGATCGGCGTCGCAAACTCGGCTCAGACCTTTGTGGTGAATAACCGCACGTATGCTCCTAGCGTGGGTGAAGGCTCGACCCGTGCCCTGACCGGCAATCAGCAAAACGCCGCCAATTTCGGCAACCTCAGGCCACTCACCCTGATTGATCTGTTTAATTCTTCCAATAAGTTAGAAGTTGTTGGTGTTTACACCTGGGCTTCTGAAGAAGACCTTGTTGGCAATGGAGTTGCTGCAGATGGCGTGGCGGGACTGCTCAAGGATGCGCTGAATGCCACCTTAGCCAAGGGTGCATTGCCGGCAGATGCCAGCTTTATTCTTGACCTCATCTTGGACAATATCTTGGGTGCACTTGGGCTACTCGCTCAGAACGTGCCGCTCTTTGGCCTTGGTGACGACGTTCTTGGAGGAGCGCTCTATATCGGTATCGGCGCCAAGGGTGACCTTGCCAACATCATCAATAGCGCAATTGCCAACGTGCCGCCGCTGACCTTCGATATTCCCATTGTGAACCTGCCACCAGACATCGTTGGAGGCGGAATCGCCACTATGGGCGGAACCAAAAACTTCTCGCAGCAGTTCTCTGGTGCAGGCGGAACACACACCTACGACTTCTCGTTTGGCCCAACCTGACCGAATCAGTCTGCCAATCAGAATGGTTATAACAATGGGCTCGGGCAAATGTCCGGGCCCTTTGTGTATCCAAGAGTGAGTTGAGCAGAAGCCCGATCAGAACAGGCCCGATCAGAACAGGCAAGCCGCACAGCAGCCGACTCGCTCTTAGCCCGCAGCGCGAGTCTTGCGAAGCAAAGGGTCAGCCACGCCTAAGAGCGTGTCGGCTGACCGCATGGCTAGGCCGCCCATTCCAGGGGTCGAGGAGTCAACAAGGTTGCCCATTACTTGCAGCGTGATATTTGCAATTCCGTGGGTACCAACTGCGAAGCGCAGGCCAGTCCGCAGAATCCAAGGGTGACCAATCAAAAACGAGAAGCGCCTGCCAGTGCGTAAAAAGGCATCAAAGCGCAGGCCAATCTGCTTGTCATACTCGCTTGGAGCTAACTGGGGGTCATCGAGGAACAAGTCAGCAGCCAGCATTCCAGACTCGAGCCCGTAGTCGATACCTTCGCCGTTCATCGGGTTGACCAGTCCGGCAGCGTCGCCAATGGCAACCCAACCTGGCCCATGTCGCTTGGTGGTGCTCATGGGTAGCCGCCAAGCCCGAGGGCGCTCGAGATCAGGGCCGAGTTGCCAGTCCTCGCTCACAATTCCCCGATAGCTCTCTTGCAAGCGATTCAGGTTGAGTTTCTTAAAGCCCTTCATGGTAGAGAGCGCACCCACGCCAATATTGACCGTGCCATCACCGGCGGGGAACATCCACCCATAACCAGGGACGGGGGTGCCTGCAGCATCTCGCAGCGTCAAACATGCCTCGAGGTAACGCTCGTCGGATCTTGGACTTTGGGCATAGGTGCGGATTGCTAGCCCAAAGGGCTCATTCGGGTCGCGTTCCATACCCAGCATCCGCTGCACGAGTCCAGGTGCGCCAGCTGCCACCACGACGAGATCCGCAGTCCATAGCTGATCACCAACAGAGACGCCGGTAACTCGACCATCTTCT
>JBBDMQ010000271.1:0-3033 GCA_040878245.1 Microthrixaceae bacterium | reverse complement strand
TTACGCTGTCTGCATGCCAACGTACAGGTTGAGCAAGTAGCTCTTAGCGTTCGGAGTTTGCAGATGAGTGAGACAACACAGAGTGCCGCCGAAGGCTTTTCAGACCTCGGTTTGCGGTCCGAACTGCTTGATGCGCTCACCGAACTCGGCTACGAAGAGCCCACGCCAATTCAACTCGAATCGATCCCACCGCTTCTTGCTGGTCGAGATTTATTGGGACAGGCTGCAACAGGCACTGGAAAGACGGCGGCCTTTGCTCTGCCAATACTTGAGCGGGTCATGCAGAGTGACCGCTCAGCGCCAACCGCATTGGTGCTCGTTCCAACTCGTGAGTTGGCAATGCAGGTATCTGAGGCCGTCCATCGTTACGGCCGGGCTGCCGGCGCACGAGTGCTCCCTATCTATGGTGGTCAGCCTATTGGTAGGCAACTAGACGCGCTTCGCCGTGGAGTCGATGTCATTATCGCCACGCCTGGTCGTGCACTCGATCACCTCAAGCGTCGCACACTGCCATTGCAGGGCATTCAGATGGTTGTCCTTGATGAAGCCGATGAAATGCTGGATATGGGTTTTGCCGAGGACATCGAGTCGATACTTCAGGCAACTCCTGAAGATCGCCAAACGGTCTTGTTCTCTGCAACTATGCCGGGGCGTATCAATGGAATAGCTAAGCGACATCTCACTGATCCGGTTCGAATTGAGATCGCACAGGCCACAAGTAACTCCACAATGGCTCCCCTAGTTCGCCAAACCGCGTACATAGTTTCACGGTCTCACAAGGCGGCCGCATTGGGTCGAATTCTTGACGTGGAGAGCCCTGCAGCCGCAATTGTGTTTTGTAGAACTCGCCACGAGGTTGACTCGCTCGCAGAGACGCTCAACGGGCGCGGCTATCGTGCCGAGGGCCTGCACGGCGGCATGAGTCAGGAGCAACGGGATCGTGTTATGGGCCGCTTGCGCGGGCAAACAGTAGAGCTTTTGGTAGCAACTGACGTGGCCGCACGCGGTTTAGATGTTGATCATCTCACCCATGTGGTGAACTATGACGTACCTTCGGCTCCAGAAGCCTATGTTCACCGAATCGGGCGAGTAGGCCGTGCTGGGCGTGAAGGAATCGCCATAACCCTTGCAGAGCCTCGTGAGCAACGCTTACTCAAAAATATCGAACGGGTCACTTCTTCTCCGATCAGTATCGAGAAGGTGCCTACTGTTGAGGATCTGCGAAATCGGCGTATGGAACTGACGCTGGCGACGCTACGTATGACACTCCAATCAGATGACCTCAATCGCTTTCACACAGTGGTTGAATCACTTTCTGAAGAGTCAGATCTATTTCAGATTGCGCTGGCAGCAGTGAAACTTGCGCATGAGGCAACAGTAGGTTCAGAGGATATTGAAGAGATTCCAGAAGTTGCCAGCCGCCCCTCTCGGAACTCGAAAGAATTTAAATCACGTGATTCCTCTGGCAAGAAGGGGTCAACCTCTAAAAAGGGCAGTCGCCATATCGAAGGATCTGCAGGCATGACTCGGCTGTACTTCGGCGCAGGACGGGCTACTGGCATTCGCCCAAAGGATCTAGTTGGTGCTATCGCCAATGAGACCAAACTCAGCGGTAAGGACATCGGAAGCATAGAGATTCAAGATCGGTTCTCGCTGGTTGAGGTTCCCGAGACCGCTGTAGACGAGGTTCTTTGGGCCATGAAAAGAACCACTCTGAAAGGCAAAAAGACCAAGGTGCGCAGAGAGCGGTTTGATACCAATTAAACAGCCGCTGCATCTGCTCGCAGATGATCCAGACCTACACAGTTAGATCTGCGCGTAGCTCTCTAAATCCTTAAGATCTACCCACTCGAGGGTTCGAGCATGTGTTGCAGCAAGTACGACTTGCGGTGCAGCGCCCGCATTGAAAGCCTCAACCCATCGGCTTGCGCATAAACACCAGCGGTCGCCTGGTTGCAGACCCGAGAAACCAAACTCTGGCCGGGGTGTACTTAAGTCATTTCCTTGTTGCTTGGAGAACTCTAGAAATTCCGAAGTCATAACAGAGCACACCGAATGAACTCCAGTGTCGGAGCCGTCGGTCTCACAGCAACCCGTTCGCGTATAGCCGGTGAGCGGTGACGTACTGCAGGTCTCTAGTTCTGTGCCGAGAACGTTTTTAGACATGATTTAATTTGAGCACAGACGTAGACCAGAGGGTTAACCCATGGGTGGCTGCAGGGATGCTGCTAGCTGGCAACTAACCTGCGCTGAAATGCAACATTTACTCGTTCCTCAAGGTGAGTTCGATCTACGAACACACAACCATTCTCAACAAAATTCATTGCGCGCTTGGGATGCTGCCGATGAGTACTTGCTGGAGCAGATAGCTGAGTTGGGAGTCCTGAGCGGTTCTGTTGTCCTCGTCAATGATCGTTGTGGTGCACTCGCCGTGGTACTGGCTCCGTTTAAGCCATATTGCTTTGGTGACTCCTACGTCTCACAACTAACAACTGTGGCGAATCTGAAAAGGAACAACGCAGTTCTCGCCGATGTCTCGCTAGTAGGGAGCCTTGACCTGCTCCCCGCAAGAGTTGACTACCTCTTTATCAAAGTGCCAAAAACGCTTGCGCTTCTTGAGGATCAACTGTTGCGGCTTGCACCGTCAGTGCAGGTCGGAACTGTGGTCATTGCAGCCGGTATGACCAAGCACATCCACAACTCAACCTTGGCGTTGTTTGAACGAATTTTGGGTGTTTCAACTACTTCGCTGGCGAAGAAGAAGGCTCGACTGATCTTTGTGGCTCCACGGGAGACCACAAAATCAATTGAATTGCTGAAGCCCTCGGCATTTACGCTTGACCCAGGCAGGCTGAAGGTCCGCAGCTACCCCGGAGTTTTTTCGGCCGAGCGACTTGATATCGGGAGCAGTTTTTTCATCGACCATCTCCCCGATCAGGCTGGGCAAATTCGAATTGTCGATCTTGGTTGCGGTAACGGTCTAGTCGGCTTGGTGCTAGCCATAGACAACCCAGATGCAGACCTGATATTTGT
>JBBDMQ010000270.1:0-3037 GCA_040878245.1 Microthrixaceae bacterium | reverse complement strand
ACTCATGAGTCCAGGGTATTTTCTTGACAAGCTTGATGAGCTTGGCTTAATCGGACAGTTAGATTCTTGGATGCGGCGCGAGGGTTTCGCTGCGATGGCAAGGATTAATTCACGGTTTGGTGAAGAAGCTCCGTATTTGAGTCTGAATGTGACTGAGCGTGAGCTTCAAAGTGCAACCTTTAAAGAGGAGGTGCTTGAGCAAATTCGCAGAGCGGGATTTCCAGCTGAACAGGTAGTCCTTGAGCTATCAGAAAATGCCTTCGTTGACCTTGAAGGTCATGAAGACCTTCTTGTAGAGCTTCGTGCGACCGGAGTTCGGATTGCACTTGACGACTTTGGAACTGGCTATTCAAGTTTGATGCAATTGCAGCAGTTGCCAATTGACATTGTGAAGCTCGATCGGGCGTTTGTATCTGCACTCACTTCTGGAGGCACGCGGGCACTTGGAGTTCTTGAAGGACTGCTCCAAGTAATTAGCGCAGTAGAACTGACGCTCGTTGTTGAGGGAGTAGAGACCGAGGCAGAACAACAGACGCTCGTTTCGCTTGGCTGCGAGTATGCGCAGGGCTACCTCTATGGCCGCCCGGCACCCGCAGCAGAGGTACTGACACAGGTGCTAGCAGAACTTCCTACGCAAGAGGGAGAGTTCACCGCTAGTTCCTAGTAGCACGTGGCAATGCCTGCTACCGGGCTATAGGCCAAGTCTGTCGGCCAGTTTTTGGGGTCCGATAATGATCAGTTGAACCACGGCTCGGCTGAGGCCGATATAGAGCAACGCTTCCTCTACCTCGCTATCAAGACAGACAAACAACACAGTGTCTACTTCCAATCCTTTGGAGCGATGCACGTTCTCGCAAACCACTTGCTCTGGTTGCGCTGCGGCATCTTCCCAGGTCACCAGATTTGCCTGATTGCGCAGGGCTGTGCGGGTGATGCTCTCTGTGGTTTCAACGAGGATTGTTGCAGGGTCTCTTCCCTGCACAATGAGTAACTCGTGGAGTTGATCCCTTACTGCGGTCACCGCTGACTCAAGGTCTTCGGCCTGAATCCATCCCAGCCCCGAAGCTTCAGGTCGGTTCAATGGGGCAGGTGCCCCGTTGAGTTGCCGCCGAATCAGGTTGCCGATTGAGTAGCTATTCCTACAGTTCACAACTAGCTCGCAGCGAGTCCAACCATCGGAAGCTAGCGGGGTCACATAACCCCGCTGGTACAGCATCTGCTGTTCATCTGCCACCAGCAGCATGCGCCTGGGTCCCTGGGGGTCGAGCAACATTTCGAGTGCCGCAATCCATGCTGGTGATAAGTCCTGTGCCTCGTCAATGATGATTGTGTCGAACTGTTCAGTTATATGGTGCCAATACCGAAGCAGATGACCTACGGCATGAATATTCCACCAGTCGTCTCCTGCATCGGGAGGTGTCTCAAGGGGCTCCATGCCATCCATACCGAGAGCCATTGTTAAAAATGCTCCGATACGCAGGGAGTCATCTTCGGGGAGCCGCCGCCTGAGTTGAGTTGCGAGCGGTTCGTTATAACAGGTCACTAGTGTGCGCTCCTCACGATGAAAGGCGCGACGAGCCCAGCTAGCGGCTAGGCGAGATTTTCCGGTACCTGCAGCACCTGTGACTGCAACTCTTCTATTGAGGTCGAGTCCGGCCATAGCTTTAATTTGTTCCTCGCAAATATCGTCAAGCCGTGAGCGTGCCGAACCTGCCTGAGCTAGCGGATCCCAAGAGAAAGTTGCATCAGGGCAGAGCAGATGAACTATTGACTCAATTGCATCCTGCCCCAAGGCTTGATTGCCCCAGCGATGAGTCATGAGCAGATCAATTGCATGTTGCGGATCGTCAAGGTCCGAGGCAATGAGTAGCTGCGTCCGGTCCACCTCTGTTGGAAGATCACCCTCAAATGCTGTGGTGTTGGGGAATGCAACGGCGTATTCAACATGCAGATTCGGAAGGTGGCATTCGCTACGCAATAAGTCGCGAAGCGCAAACGCGTTGCTCTGAGCCTGTTGATAGGGCTGCTTCTTGAGTGGTTGCCTCGGGTGTCTACCGCTGCACCACAGGCCATCGCGAACCTCAATCCGATGACCCTTCACCTCTAAGTTCACAATGCCTTGTTGTGGGTGGATCAATACAATGTCTATTTGGACATCAGTTTGGGTGCTTATCCCGACATTGGGGATGATGAGCCAGCCATCTCGAAGCCCATCTCGCATGACACGAACAACTTGCCGTTCGGCATCGTTTGCTAGTTGTGAAAGAGGAAACTCCTCAGGTATCAGCATGCCCATCTACACAGCTTGGCTCAGTTTGCGCCAAGCGGTGACTAAAAAGCCTGTTCACAAGAGAGTCCTGTTCTCAAATGAGTATCCAGCGCAGGCCTGGTTGCCCCCTGTGGTGGAGTGATCCTTGTGTCACAGTGTTACGCATGCAGGTCCACCTTGTTGATGGTACGTATGAACTTTTTCGTTACTTCTATTCGCCTGGCGGTGGCCATAAGAACGCCGCAGATGAGCAGATCGGAGCCGTTCGTGGAGTGTTGCGTTCGCTAGTGGGGATGCTTGAGGAAGGTGCAACTCACGTTGGGGTAGCTACCGACCAAGTAATTCGATCATTTCGCAACGATCTTTGGCCGGGATATAAGACGGGTGAAGATGTCGATCCGCTTCTGCTCACTCAGTTTCCGATCCTCGAACAAGCCCTCGCTGCCCTTGGGCTCACCGTCTGGGCCATGCATGATGTCGAGGCAGACGATGCACTTGGTGCGGCAGCCCTCAGCGCAGCCAAGGATGACAACGTTGAGCGAGTCGTGATCTGTACACCCGATAAGGATCTGGCGCAGTGCGTAGGCGGCAAGGTGGTGCAGTTTGATCGCAGAGCTGGTCAATTTCGTGATGCAGACGCAGTGTTGGAAAAATATGGCGTTCTGCCGGAATCAATTCCCGATTGGCTGGCCCTAGTTGGCGATACCGCAGACGGGTTCCCGGGCCTTGCAGGTTTGGGAGCAAAGACAGCAGCTGCAGTGCTGCGCA
>JBBDMQ010000269.1:0-3039 GCA_040878245.1 Microthrixaceae bacterium | reverse complement strand
GCTCCTATCAAGGCTCTTTCTAATCAGAAATACAACGATCTCTGTGCAGTTCTCGGGTCAGAACAGGTCGGCCTTCTCACTGGTGATCGAGCTATTAACGCTGGAGCGCCAGTGGTAGTGATGACTACTGAGGTTCTTCGCAACATGGTGTACGCGGGGTCGGCTGCCCTAGATGATCTTCAATGGGTGGTTCTCGACGAGGTTCACTTTCTTGCTGATGCATATCGTGGTCCGGTCTGGGAAGAGGTACTTATTCACTCTCCAGCCAGCGTTCTGTTTGTTTGCCTGTCTGCAACTGTTTCGAATGCTGAGGAGCTGGGGGAGTGGGTGACTGCTTTACGCGGGTCAACGCACACTGTGGTCGAACATCGTCGTCCAATTGAGCTAGATCCACTTCTGCTGGTGGGTGACCGAACCGCAGAGCAGGACCACTTGGTCCCTCTAGTGATCAACGGGGCAACTAACCCAGAGGGCTTTCGATTTGATGCCGCTCAACAGCGCACAGGTCAGACCCAACATCGTCGCCAGCGTTCCCGATTTTTTACCCCTCGAAGGGTCGAAACAATCGAACGACTTGCTTCTGAAGGTCTGTTGCCGGTCATTTATTTCATTTTCAGTCGTAACGGTTGCGATGAGGCAGTGAGGCAATGTTACGAAGCCGGCCTGCGCCTAACAGAGCCTTCAGAGCGGGAACAAATTCGAAAACTCGTAGAGGCTAGAACGGCATCGCTCAGCGACGCCGACCTTGACGTGCTCGGATATGACCGCTGGCTAGAGAGTTTGGAGCTTGGAATAGCGGCCCATCATGCAGGCATGATCCCAGCTTTTCGTGAAGCGGTAGAAGATTGTTTCGTTCAAGGCTTAGTAAAAGCAGTGTTTGCAACCGAGACGCTCGCACTCGGTATCAATATGCCAGCCCGAACCGTGGCGATAGAGCGTCTCAGTAAATACAACGGAGAGGGACATGAGTTTTTGTCGCCCGGGCAGTTCACCCAGCTCACCGGGAGAGCAGGCAGGCGGGGGATCGACGACCAAGGCTCAGCAGTTGTGCTGTGGTCTCCATTTGCAACCTTCTCACAGGTGGCAACTTTGGCAGCGAGTCGAGAGTTCCCTTTGGTGTCCTCCTTTCGACCGACTTACAACATGGCCGCCAACCTCATTGAGCGTTATGAAGAAGAAGCCGCTATGGAAGTACTCACGCGATCCTTTGCTCAATTCCAAACGGATCGCGTAGTGGTACAGCTTGCGGCGCGTGTTGATCAACTCTCCTCAGAGATTGACGAACTGAGCTCTGAACAAGTCAGCACAGCGGAAGCAGTCTTTGACGTAGCTGGGTACGTTCGGATCACTGACTTAATACAACAGCTTCACAGAGACTCTCGCGGGCGACGAGCAGGGCTAGAACGAGCAATGGCGGCTCTCAAGCCAGGAGATGTCATTGAGCGCGGCACCCGCAAGGGAAGCAAGCTGTTTCTTGTGCTTTCTGTTTCATCAAGAAAAGGGGGATCGGTCCGTGTTCGAGGAGTCAACCCCAGTGGAAATTCAGCATCGCTTGAGGTAGGGACGGTGATTGGTTCGTTGCAGCCTGTGGCTCATATTGACCTTCCGGTGCCGTACATGCCAAAAGATCCCAACTTTCGCCGGGAGTGTTCAGCTTTACTGAGACGACTGAATCCTCGGCGGCTCGCAAATCGGTCTGATTATGTCGGGGATAATTCTCAGGGTCAGGACGGGGCTGAGCTATTTGCTGACCCCTATATGGAGGCAGTTCAGGCACAACTAGAGCACCCACTCCATGATCACCCCGATCGTGAGTCGCTCATGAAGCAGCAGTTCGCTCTACAAAAACTGCAGCAGGAACAGCAGGCGTTGCAACAAGAAATTGACCGACGTGGATCGGGCCTTGTGCAACGATTTGAGGCTGTTCATCAGGTTCTCGCTGATACAGGTCATAGCGAAGGATGGTTGCTGACACCGGAAGGTAAGCGCCTACGTCGGATCTATCACGAATCTGATCTTCTGCTCTCTCTGTGTTTGTCTGAAGGCATCTTTGACGGCGTTCAAGATGCTGAGCTTGCCGCGCTACTGAGTTGTCTTACCTATGAACACAGGAGCTCTGAGCCAGCTCCTGCTCCCGTTCTGCCAAGTGCAGAAATTCGAAAGCGATTTGGTCAGCTGCTCACAACCTGGAAACGTCTAGAGCGTCTTGAGCGGGCTCAGAAGCTTCCTCTTACTCGTGAGCCCGAAGCAGGTTTCGCATCCTCTACTTGGTCGTGGTCAAGTGGTCAACAACTCGATCACATACTTGATGATGATCTTAAAGGCGGAGACTTTGTGCGAAACGTTCGACAACTCATTGACCTCCTCCGTCAACTCGGCGAGATTGCGCCCAATCCACAAACAGCGAAGGCAGCAAGACGCACTGCCGAATCTCTGTCACGTGGAGTAGTTCTTGCTTCTGGTCAAGGCTGACTTGATTTGTTGTGCTACCGGAGTTGAGGAACCCATGACAATAAGGAAGGGAGAGTCCTGGGGTGAGCCCGGCGTACTTGAGTTGGATGCCGACCTAGCGGCTTCCGACGCCGAGTTAGCAGCTCTGCTCCAGAGGTATTACGAGGCGCAGCAAATTCCGCCGGTGATCGGCTTACTAGCAGGGTCCCTTCATCGCACTCTTGGCTCGCCGCAGCGCGATGAGCGCTCATTGCGTTCGGGTGATGGGTATGTGTTTCCTATAGACCTTGGTCTTTTGCAATTTCAGGATGCGCAAGGAAACCAGAAAGAGTCGGTATTCGTAGCGCACCTTGTGGCCTATACCGACTACCGATTGAACTTATGGCGCAAACGAACAGTGATCGTTATGAATGCGGCCTTTGTCGAAGACCTCAATCTAGGCCCCCGAGCGCACCCAAACGATGGGCGCCTTGATGTTACTGAGGGCCAACTTGGGTTCAAGCAGAGGAAGCAGGCTTATCGTCGAGCTGCGGGTGGCGCGCACCTTCCGCATCCAGATTTAACAGAGACCAGAGTCGGCACCTCGCT
>JBBDMQ010000268.1:0-16849 GCA_040878245.1 Microthrixaceae bacterium | reverse complement strand
GGGGTCCCTCGCAAGACAAAACAACGTTGGGGTGACTAGATGGGAAAGTTTTCGAGCTTCTCGCTGAGTGTTGATCCGCTGAGTGTTGATCCGCTGAGTGTTGATCCGCTGGGTGTCACACCCGTTCCTTAGAGTCGTACACATGTTCGGTCTAAGTCTACGAGCGAGTGAATCAAGCCAATCGATCCCGCTTCCCAACGGTCTGTGCGAACGCCCCGCAACTCAAGTCGATTGCACAGGAGTGAGCCGCGCAGCCAACCCCGCTCCTAGTGCCTTCGGTCTGCCTGTCTGCAACAGGCTCCCTCAACCTTGGGCCAAGACAAGCATCCACAGTCGCTAGGAACAGAACCCCGGGTAGGACCGTTAATGGGGCATGGTCCTACCTGGGAGGCCCCGAGACAGTGCCGGGCAATGTCGATGCAGCACAGCGAACTCGGGCAGACTTCACGGGTGAACTCCCCCTACTTCTTGATACCCCTCTGCGTGGGTCCATGCTGAGCCAAGTTCACAGCGCTGATCTGTTGGTCATCAGTCTGACCTTCATTGTTGGCCTAGGTGCAGGGGTTCTGTCGGCTTTGCTCGGAGTTGGCGGGGCGGTAGTCACAACCCCAGCTATTCGAGTGCTTGGGGCTACCCCGATCTTGGCAGTTGGATCAACCGTGCCTGCGATACTTCCCGCTGCACTTTCTGGGACTTGGCGCTATGCCAAGGCTGGCCTTGTCGATTGGCGCGCAGCTCTCGGATTGGGCATTTCCGGAGCGGTCTTCGCTATCGGCGGTGCCCTGACATCCAGTTTCATTGATGCGCGATTTTTGATGCTTCTGACAGCAGCCTTGATGTTTTGGTCGGGTGTCTCTGTAGTTCGCGGAGGTCGCCGCACACCCGATTCGGCGCCGCAGCCAGATTCGCTAGGCGACGCACCGGCTTCCCGTGCGCCAAACAAGCACGCACTGCCCCTCTTGGCTGTACTCGGAGCAACCTCTGGTTTTGTAGCAGGGCTGCTGGGCGTTGGAGGAGGCGTCATCATGGTGCCGGTGCTCACTGGCCCGCTTAAGGTGCCCATAAAGTCCGCCGTAGCCTCAAGTTTGGTTGCGGTGGCAATTTTCAGCATCCCTGCACTGATCACACATATCGTTTTAGGACACGTCGATTGGCTTTTTGCACTGCCATTGATGCTTGGTGTCATACCTGGGGCCCAAATCGGCGCTCATATCAACATTGCGGCATCTGAACGCACAATTCGTCGACTTTTTGGAACTCTCATTTTGGTCATTGCCGTGGTCTACGCAGGCGCCGAGCTCCTCTCATTTTTCTAGAGAATTGTTCTGCTTCGCTGTGATAGCGCTCACAGGCGGTTAGCACTCTCAACCTAAGAGTGCTAAATATGTAGTGCGCTCAATTACTGCTCGGTGCGAAAGTCGCAGTTCAATCGCAGTTCAATCGCAGTTCCACATCAGTTCCAACGGAGGACCCCCATGGCCAAGAACATCTCATTTGACGATTCAGCTCGCCGCAAGCTTGAGGCTGGTATGAACCAGCTCGCTGACGCAGTTCGAGTCACTCTCGGCCCAAAGGGCCGCAATGTGGTGCTCGACAAAAAATGGGGAGCCCCAACCATCACCAATGACGGTGTCTCAATTGCTAAAGAAATTGAGCTTGAAGACCCCTACGAAAACATCGGTGCAAGTCTGGTCAAAGAAGTAGCAAAAAAGACCGATGATGTTGCTGGCGACGGAACAACCACCGCCACAGTTCTTGCTTGGGCGATGGTGAGTGAAGGTCTTCGTAACCTCGCTGCTGGCGCCAATCCGATGGGCATCAAAAAAGGCATCGAGCAGGCCACAGCCTGCGCCACCGAAAAAATTCACGAACTTGCAATCGTGGTTGACTCCAAGGAGCAGATTGCTCAAGTTGCTGGCGTCTCTTCTGCTGATCCTGCCATTGGCGCAACCATTGCGGACGCAATCGACAAGGTCGGCAAAGACGGTGTCATTACCGTTGAAGAATCAAACACATTCGGAATCGAACTCGAGTTTGCCGAGGGTATGCGATTTGATAAGGGCTACATCTCCCCTTATTTCGTCACGGACGTTGATCGTCAGGAAGCCGTTCTTGAAAATCCGTACTTGTTGCTCGTCGGCTCCAAGATCTCCAATATCAGAGACCTCGTCCCCGTGCTTGAGAAGGTCATGCAGACCAGCCGCTCACTTGTGATTATTGCTGAGGACGTTGACGGTGAGGCACTAGCAACACTCGTAGTCAACAAAATTCGTGGCACCTTTACCTCGGTTGCGGTCAAATCTCCGGGCTTTGGCGAGCGCCGCAAAGCAATGCTTGGTGACGTTGCAGTCCTCACTGGTGCACAGGTGATTCTTGAAGAGGTCGGCCTCAAGCTTGATTCCATTGACCTTGACGTGTTGGGTCAAGCCGAGCGGGTAGTTATCACGAAAGACGAGACCACCATCATCAATGGATCCGGCTCGAAAGACGATATTGACGGCCGGATCGCCCAAATCAAGGCCGAGATGGATAACACCGATTCGGATTACGACTCAGAGAAGCTGCAAGAGCGACTCGCCAAACTTTCTGGTGGAGTAGCGGTTCTCAAGGTTGGTGCTGCAACTGAGGTTGAACTCAAAGAAAAGAAGCACCGTATCGAGGACGCAGTTTCTACAACCAAAGCAGCTATCGAAGAGGGTGTTGTTGCAGGTGGTGGGGTTACCCTTCTGCGGGCGCAGCAGGCAGTGCAGGAACTCGCTGCTACTTTGACCGGCGACGAGGCAACTGGAGCACGGATCGTAGCCAAAGCACTTGAAGCACCTCTCACTCAGATTGCGGAAAATGCCGGCCTCGAAGGCGGCGTGATCGTCTCCAAGGTACGGGCGCTTACGAATCCAAATGAGGGATTGAACGCAGCCACTAACGAATACGAGGACCTAGTAGCCGCTGGCATCATTGATGCTGCCAAAGTCACCCGGTCTGCTCTACAAAACGCTGCTTCAATTGCAGCGCTCTTCCTGACTACCGAGGCGGTCATCACCGACGCACCTGTGTCAAGCAGCTTCTCCTCCCCAGATATGGGGGGCATGGACTACTAATCCATGCCATTCCGCTTCACTTCAAAACCGTCTCAACTGACATGGGATGTCACCTCAATCAGTCAAATGAGTACATCCACAGCAGTCAGCGCGCAGGGCTCTGTCTGCTCGCATGACAGACTGACAACATGACTTTGCCCGCCACTCCATCTGTTGGTCTTGCCGTGATGCACTTGTTCTTTCATGTGAGTTCGCGTACCGACCGAGAGGCAGTCCTTGAAGCAATCGCTTCGGCGCAGGCTCAAGGAGACCAAGTCGTAACCGCTGCAATGCTGGGGCATAAGTGTGACGTTGCAGTGCTTGCATTATCTACCGATCAGTGGCGACTTCGACGTCTTCAGACGGACTTGGTTATTGCCGGCTTGGATCTGACCGAATCCTATGTCTCGCTGACCGAGCTTTCAGAGTACGCGGCAGGTGTTTCGGAGGAGATGCAACAGGGCCGGCTGTACCCAGTGTTACCGCCCGAGGGTAAACCTGCCTTTTGCTTCTACCCGATGTCGAAGACACGCAACGTTGGAGCCAACTGGTACGAATTGAGCTTTGAACGTCGTAAAGAGTTGATGTACGAGCATGGCGCCTCAGGCCGAAAGTTCGCTGGTCGACTCACGCAACTCATCACTGGTTCAACCGGCCTTGATGAATACGAGTGGGGTGTCACGCTGTTTGGCAATACACCAGACACAATAAAAGAGGTCGTTTACACAATGCGCTACGACCAAGCATCAACTCAATATGGCGAGTTCGGACCGTTTTATGTGGGCATGGTTGAGTCGCCCGAGGTAGTGCTCGACGAAGTAGGTGTGTGAGTTTCCCCCGTGGCTCAGCAAATCAAAGGCACAACCATTCGTCGGGTGCTTATTGCCACGGCTTGCTCGCTAGTCGTTCTGTTGCTTTGTGTTGAAATCGGCGGTCGGGTCGTTACCGAGAAGTTTTCTGAGGATCAACTTCGCAATGCTGGTGTGGCTGGTGGAGTAGAAGTGACGGTTGGTAACGCCTGGTGGCAGCCGTCCATACTTCCCGCAATTGTTGGTGGGCGGGTCGATCAAATCGCCATCCGCCTTGATCAAGCCAAGCTCTATTCTCTACCAGTGGCAGAAGCTGACTACCTTCTGAATGATCTGCAGATTGATCTGTCGCTTCGCAATGCCAAAGTGGTTGCGTCCTCTCTCGGATCAGGATCGGTACGGGTACTGATTGATCCAGGCCAAATAGGTGCGCTAGTAGGCGTTCCAGCTCAGATTAAAGATGGAGAGCTTCTGCTCGGTTCGCCGCTTGAGTCAGCACAATTGTCGATTCAGGGTAATGACCTGATTATTGATTCCCCCCAATTGCGTGCAGCGGGTCAAGTGACTGCTTTGACCGTGACTGACCCACAGCTTTTACCTTGTACTCCTAAGGTTCGTATCTTGAGAGACAAAGTTGAGCTGGCCTGCACTGGCAACTCGCTACCGGGCGTTCTTCGCAATTCGATTGGTGTCGGCACTCCCAAGATTCCGGTTGACCCCCAGCCCACGCAACTCGAGCCGCCAGTGACTCTTGACAGAGGGTCCGTCAGCTCGACTGCTGTTCCAAATACGGCTGTTCCAAACACGGCAAGAACTACATCTGGTGTCAATGATGGCGGCTGACAATCCCGATGAGCAGTTGTTTGCAGAGTATTCCGCTGCTTTGGCTCAGGCCATTGACCAAGTGCTTGTTGACTGGGTAGTGAACTCTGTCATCACTCGAGCAACTGCTGCTTCAGTTGCACTTACTTCGGTGCAGCTTGAGCAGGCTTTGACCGCTGGCGAGCGATGCCGTGCCGAGGTCAGTCCGCAAATTGCCGAGCTTTTGGCAACCGATCTAGATGCTCAACAGACCACACCGCTTGCACTGCTGCGCCGCTCGACGAGTTATGCAACGTTGGTCTTGCAAGCTGCTGCCGTTCCCCAGGTTGCACGCGACGAGTTTGAGGAACATGCCTTTCCAGAGGACATCTACGGTTTAGCTCCTGCGTCTTTCAGCCACGTAGATGAGCGGCTCAGCGATCCGGGACTGATGTGGGGAGCAGCAAAGGCCCACGTCCATTTGCTTCGCCGGAGACAGGCAGGACAACGATGAGCCAGCAACGATGAGCCAGCAAGTTAGGGCCATGGAAATATTCGGTTCAGTAGGTTTGCGGGCATGAGGATCGTTGCATTGATACCGGACCTGATGGATCAGTCTCGTGTGAGGACTCAGAACAGCACCCAAAAAATTGAGTTTGTTGCATCTGCTGCACTCCTTCCGATAGTTGCCGCTGGAGCCGATGTAGTACTTGTCGATCTTTCTCGGCCCGGCGTTCCCGAGGTGCTGAGCGCAGTGGTGCAATCCTGCGGCAGAGTCATCGGATTCGCTCCGCATGTAGAGGATGAAACCATGGCTTGGGCATTGTCGCAGGGAGCCGAGGTCCTACCGCGCAGCAGGTTTTTTCGGAACCTCCCAGACTTACTTACCCCCGAATGACTGGCCCACCGACTCACTGACTCATTTGCTGTCAGGGGGCGGGGTCCAGTTGCTGTCAATCGGCCGAGGCTCAAAAAACAGGCAATCCTCGGGACAATCAAAAGGAGTTTCGGAAGCAGCACCAAGTCGGCATCTCTGAACCAGTTCTGTCGGAGTTACAGATCGACTGGAGTAATGGCGACAATTATGTCGAACAGTCATAGTGCAGGACTGTAGAGCTAACTCGCAGGACTGCACTGCTTACTGGCCGGGCTGTAGAGGGATCTGGCGTTACGTAACGCACTGGCTAGATGAGCGAAACATGCCCGAAACACGTTCCCCGTAGTGTTTGACGCTGAGTAGTCCATACCCACTACCGATGTGAGCCATTACTCTTGGCCTAGATCGGCTGTCCATGCATAACCCCGACAACTCGTCGGGGCGCCACCATGGCCGAGAATGAACGTTCTTGGTCATCTGAGAAAGGAAGTGTCCCAATGAAGTTGGTCACTGCAGTAGTAAAGCCATTCAAGCTCGATGATGTAAAGAATGGTCTGAAGGCAGCCGGCGTGGTGGGTATGACTGTGACCGAAGTTCGCGGCTTCGGTCGTCAGGGCGGTCACACCGAGACATACCGTGGAACCGAGTATCAGGTGGACTTTCTGCCCAAGGTAAAGATTGAGGTCATCGTTGATGACTCCGAGGCAGCAGCAGTGGTTGAGGCGATTTCCTCCGCAGCCAAAACAGACAAGATCGGTGACGGCAAGATTTGGGTAACGAGCGTCGAAGAGCTTGTTCGGATCCGCACTGGCGAGCACGGCGCAGACGCAGTCTGATTGAGTTTCGGCCTTCACTCGCTGGGTGACCCTTGGGAGAGCGAAATGAGGGCCGCAGTTCAGTAGACTCAGGAACACATGTCCTACGCACTGCAACGCAGCGATTTCTTGGACAATCGGCAACTCCAAGGACGCGAGTTTTGTCTTGCGTACACAGAGTTAATTGAGTCCTGGCTTGTAGAGATCTTTGATTCCTGCGACGCCGGGTCTACCGGCGTTGCACTTGTGGCTGTCGGTGGTCAAGGCAGGTCAGAACTTGCCCCCCAATCCGATCTTGATCTGCTACTGCTTCATGATCGCAACGCTCCTAGCAAGCTTGTTTCTGGGATTGCCGATGCGCTTTGGTATCCGATTTGGGACGCCGGTCTAAAGTTGGGGCACGCCGTTAGAAGCACCAAAGACACCCTTGCTTTGGCTAACGAAGACCTAGTGACTGCCACAGGTTTGCTTTCGGTGAGGCACATAGCTGGCGACTCGGCGCTGACCGATGAACTCGCTGAAAAGGCAAAAACTAACTGGCGTAAGCGTGGTAAGCGCTGGCTAGGCGAACTGAGTAGTTCAGTTGAGGAGCGTCATAATAGTTATGGAGAGATTGCTTTCGATCTTGAGCCAGATCTGAAAGAGGGTCGAGGCGGACTTCGAGATGTTCATGCATTGAGTTGGGCTCGCGCTGCTGGCGCAGATATCGACGAGGCGCTGATGTCATCTTTATCGACTGCCTATGACGAACTTTTGACAGTTCGAATTGAACTTCATCGCTGCACCGCTCGTGCAGGTGATCAACTGCTATTGCAAGAACAAGATGCTGTCGCGGTTGCTGTCGGCGATGCCGATGCTGATTTACTCATGTCTCGAGTTGCAGCCGCCGCTCGGACTATTGCTTGGGCGAGCGACGAGAGCTTTCATGAAATCAAACTGTCACTTGCTGGTCCGTTTAGAGAGAGGTTCCGCAGGGAACGCCAACTCGATAATGGCCTCATTCTGCGTAATGCCCGGGTGTGCCTTGCGGAAAGCGCCGTCCCAGTCACTGACCCGCTTGCAGTTTTGCAAGTCGGGCTAGCCGCTGCTCAGGGTTCAGCTCGTATAGAGGTTCGAACTCTCGAAGCTCTTGCTCAGGCACCCGAGTTACCAACTCCGTGGGCGGCTCAAGAGCGTGGCTTGTTTATTGATTTGCTTCGCAATGGCCCGGCTTCTATTCCCGTGATTGAGACTTTGGATCAATTTGGCTTATGGACCCGACTTCTTCCCGAGTGGGAACCTTGCCGGAGTTTGCCGCAGCGCAATGTGTTTCACCATTTCACTGTCGACCGACACCTCCTTGAATGCAGCGCACAGGCCGCCTCGCTCGCACACCGCACGCCGCGCCCGGACTTGTTGGTGACTGCAGCCCTACTTCACGACATTGGCAAGGGCTACCCGGGTGATCACAGCAAGGTCGGCGAGCAACTCGCCACTCAGATAGCAACCCGCATGGGGTTTGACTCTGAGGATGTATCAACCATTGGCTTTTTGGTACTCAATCACCTGCTGCTATCGGAGATCGCAACGCGTAGAGACCTACACGACCCCGCCACCATCGAAGGTGTAGCTGACTTGGTGGGTACTACTGATCGCTTAGCACTATTGCGGGCACTGTCCGAGGCCGATGGTGTCTCAACTGGTGAAACCTCATGGGGGCCTTGGAAGGCTCAGCTTGTTGAACAACTCGCTGCTCGCGTGGCTAACTTTCTCAATGGTGATGAGCAGATTTCAGAGCGGGAGAGCTTTCCGAACTCAGCCCAGCGCCTACTGATGCAGCACCCTGGTATTCATATTTCGGTTGACGGAGAACACATCACCGTTGTTTGCCCCGATCGTCTGGGCGTGTTTTTCAGAGTTGCTGGTGCACTTGCGCTTCATGACCTTGATGTCGTCGGGGCAAATGTCTACTCCGAAAATGGCGTGGCGCTCGATGAGTTTCAGGTAGCGGTGGGTGGCTCAGGAGTGCTTCCCTGGGAGGACGTTCAGGCCGATATTTTGAGGTCTCTAGAGGGCCGCCTTGCCGTGCAAGCCAGACTCGAAGATCGAGTGAGAAGAACTCGCCGTAAAGCGCGAAGAGGTCCGAGTCAGTTTCCGTCTCGGGTTCGGTTCGATAACGATGCCACCCCTGGTGCCACTGTGCTTGAAGCCGTTGGACCTGACCGTATTGGTCTGCTTTATGGACTGACTCGTGCGTTGGCAGACTTCGACTTAAACGTTTCTTCGGCCAAGATCCATACCATGGGTGAGGACGTCATCGATACTTTTTACCTCACGCTTGCAGATGGTGGACAGGTGCAAGATCCCGATCATCAAAGCGAGATCCGCCGAGCACTCATGCATGTGCTTGAGCCCTCTGTATAGCAGCAACGCGTGTTTATCCTGCTTCTCTCCTTTCTGGCAGTTGCCGCTATTCTTCCGGCCCTCGCAAAATATCTTGGTCGAAGAGTCTTCTATGTTGCTGCAGGTGTGCCAGCCGCGGCTTGCGTGTGGGGCGTCTGGGCGTATGGCAAGATCACCGTTTCAGGCCCGATCAACGAGCAGGCAGTTTGGGTGCCGCAATTAGGCCTGACGCTTGGGCTGCGGTTTTACGGGTTCGCCTTCTTAATGCTGTCGCTCGTAGCAGGCATCGGAGTTTTGGTGTTTGTTTATTCCGCCTCCTATTTTCACGGAGAGCCCATTATCGGGAGGTTTGCAGCAACGCTGTTGTTGTTCTCGGGGTCAATGCTTGGCCTTGTGCTGGCCGACAATTTGCTGGCGCTATTTTTGTTCTGGGAACTCACCTCAATCAGTTCTTATCTGCTGATCAGTATTGAGGATGAAAAAGTTGCAGCTCGATCAGGGGCTCTTCAGGCGCTACTGATAACAGGAATGGGTGGACTGGCCATGTTGGGTGGGTTTGTGCTGCTCGGAGAGGCGGCAGGCACCTATTCGATGTCTGAGTTGCTCTCAAAGCCACCGTCTGGCTCGGTGGTAACTGCTGCATTGGTTTTGGTACTCATCGGGGCGTTCACAAAGTCAGCTCAAGTGCCCTTCCACTCTTGGCTACCGCGAGCAATGAATGCCCCGACTCCGGTGAGTTCGTACCTGCATTCCGCAACCATGGTGACCGCAGGTGTGTACCTTGTCGCACGGTTCACTCCGGCCTTTGCTGAGTACAGCATCTGGCGGCCGTTGGTGATTTTCTTTGGCCTCAGTTCAATGTTGATTGGGGCGTATCGATCGCTCAGGCAGCATGATCTGAAGCTGCTTCTTGCCTATGGCACTATCAGCCAACTTGGGCTGATGATGCTGTTGTTTGGGGTAGGCACCAAGGAATCGATCTTTGCCGGCTGCACTTTGTTATTGGCCCACGGCATCTTTAAAGCAGCCTTGTTTATGTTGGTAGGCATCATCGATCATCAGACGCACACCAGAGACATTCGGGTGCTTGGTGGTTTGGGTGCTCAGTGGCCAGTTGTAGCAGTCACCGCAGGTGTAGTTGCTGCGTCCATGGCAGGAATACCTCCTCTCTTTGGATTTTTAGCTAAAGAAGAGGCGCTTGCTGCTGTAGGCGAAACCGGTTTCGCTTGGGGCGCGGTGGTAGTGGCTGGCGTAGTGGTTGGGTCGATGCTTACCGTTGCATATAGCGCCCGGTTTTTGTGGGGAGCGTTTGGCCCGCAGCAGGTCCAGATTGTTCGTGATCAGGATTATGTGGGTGAGCATGCTCCACAACCTGCAAAAATGTTTGTTGCCCCCGTTATTCTGCTTGCTGGGCTCAGCATCTTGTTTGGCCTGCTTCCATCGCTGATCAATCCCGTAGTGAGCAGCGCATATGAGTCACTAGTTGGATCGACAAGTGAGCATCATCTGGCCCTCTGGCATGGCTTTACCCAAGCCTTGGCACTTTCTGCGCTAGTGGTCATCGCTGGCGGCACGCTTTTTTGGCAGCGAGAACGTGTGGAGAGCATTCAAGATTCGATGCCTCGACTACCGAGCGCACAGCATGTCTATGACCGCACGGTCAAGGGCTTACTCGTTACAGCAGACGCAGTGACCGGCTTTGTTCAGCACGGTTCTTTGCCCATCTATCTAGGCATCATTTTGCTCACCATGATTGTGCTCCCGGGGGTGCCATTGCTCAGCGATGGCGTCATGCCAACGGTGTGGCTAGCTGATTCGCCAATGCAAGTCTTCGTTGGCTTCATCATGATCGTGTGCGCTTGTGCGGCTGCTGTTGCTCGCAGAAGATTTGCTGCCGTCTTACTCGTGGGCGCTGTGGGCTACGGCATGGCAGCGCTGTTCGTGATTCAAGGTGCCCCCGATCTTGCAATAACGCAGTTACTCATTGAGACCCTTGGAGTTGCAGTTTTTGTGCTCGCATTCCGGCATCTTCCGGCTGACTTTCCTCGGCCCAAACTGCCCAGAACACAATTCCTGCGAATTGCTATTGCAGTGTTGTCGGGACTGTTTATCTTTGGCTTCACATTGTTTGCGATTGGTGCAAAAACCGGACCGACAATTTCTGGGGAGTATCTCGACAAGGCCTATTCCGAGGGTGGTGGTCGCAACGTAGTGAATGTCATCGTGGTCGACTTCCGCGGCTTTGACACGTTGGGCGAGATTGTGGTGCTTGCGGTGGCAGCTCTTGGCGTGGCAGCAATTGTTCGTGCAAAGAAACCGCCGACCGCAGTGGAAGAGGAACTCCACAACGCCAAGGTCGAGTCATGACTCAGCGCAGGTCAGTGATTCTTGATCTTTGTGTGCAGGCAGAGTTCCACACGCTCTTGTTGCTCTCTTTGTACTTGTTGCTGAGTGGTCACAATCAGCCTGGCGGCGGGTTCGCCGGCGGCCTAGTTGCCTCCTGCGCATTTGGCCTGCGATTTGTTGCCGGCGGTCAAGAAGCGCTTTCTCGGAGCGTGCCTATTCCCGCAACCACCTTTTTGGGAGTCGGGATGCTGTTTGCACTAGTCACGGGCAGCATTTCGTTAGCTGCCGGGCACGAGTTCATGGAGAGTTCCATCATCGCAGCCGACCTAGTTGTGCTCGGCTCAGTGAAAACCTCCTCGGTGTTGTTTTTCGATATGGGCGTTTATCTCGTCGTACTTGGCATGTCTCTTCTATTGCTTGAGCAGCTAGGTGCGGCAGATGGCAAAGATTCCGATGAGGGGCAGCCATGAGCTTTGTTTCGGCTCTGGTCGTTGCCGTGTTGTTCTCGGTTGGCGTGTATCTGCTGCTGCAGAGAACCCTGTCTAGGATCATTTTAGGGCTCGCCCTGATGGGGCATGCCGCAAATCTGTTACTCATGGTGGTCGGCGGTCCTGCTGGAAAAGCCCCGATCATTGACGCCTTTGGTCCGAAGGACGCAGTGGCGGATCCGCTGCCGCAGGCCTTAGCACTGACTGCCATTGTCATTAGCTTTGGCATCATCTCATTTTTGTTGGCACTCGCGTATCGCAGTTGGGTGCTCACCCAAGACGATGAGGTTGAGGATGACCTTGAGGACGCAAGAATTGCGCAGCTTGGAGAAGACGAGGTTCGTCAGTGGTGGAGGCGCTCCTCATGAGCGTTCTTGTTGTGTTGCCGATTGTTATTCCACTATGTGCAGCAGCAGTCGCAATCATTGCGTATAACCATAGAAACCTGCAGCGAGTAGTGGCTGTAGGTGCGCTCTTGGCAGTGGTGATAGACGCAGTGTTTCTTCTGCTCGCCGTCGAAAAAGATGGCGTGCAGTCAATCCAAATGGGTGGTTGGGCAGCGCCAATCGGTATCACTTTGGTGGTCGATATGTTTAGTGCACTGATGCTGGTGATCAGTATGGTGACGGTGCTCACGGTGTTGATCTACGCCATCGGGCAACCGGGGGCCGACAAGGATCAACCGGTGTTTCATCCGGTATATCTGGTGATGACGGCCGGTGTCGCGCTGTCGTTTACTACCGGCGATCTTTTCAACTTGTTCGTGGCATATGAGATCACACTCGCCGCAAGCTATGTGCTCATTACCTTGGGGGGTCGGCGTGAGCAGGTCCGGTCGGGCATGACCTACATCATCATCAACTTGTTGGCCTCGACTCTGTTCGTCATTGGAATAGCTTGGGTGTACGCCGCTACTGGCACCGTCAATATGGCAGACCTTGCAGGCAAAATTGCCCAACTGCCGAGCGGTACGCAAACGGCGCTCTCCATGTTTTTGTTGGTGGTCTTCGGAATCAAGGCCGCAATATTTCCCTTGTTTTTCTGGCTCCCTGACTCCTACCCGACTGCCCGAATGCCAGTCACGGCGGTGTTCGCCGGACTGCTCACCAAGGTGGGGGTGTACTCCATCATTCGGACCCAAACGCTGCTATTCCCGCAGGATCGAGCATCAACGATCCTTGTAGTTTGTGCTGGCTTCACTATGGTGATTGGCGTCCTCGGCGCAATTGCTCAAAACGATATGAAGCGCATTCTGAGCTTTCATATCGTCAGCCAAATTGGCTACATGATTCTTGGGCTCGCTCTTTTCAGCGTTGCCGGAGTGGCGGGCACCGTATTCTTTATCTTCCATCAGATACCAGTGAAGACAGCGTTGTTTCTGTCCACCGGACTTGTTGAGGAGAGCACGGGGTCAACGGCGCTCAACAAGGTGGGAGGAATGATTCGAAGAACTCCGCTCGTTGCAGCACTGTTCTTTCTTGCAGCAATGAGCCTGGCGGGAATACCCCCATTTTCTGGCTTTGTTGGCAAGCTTGGGATCATTGAGGCCGGCTTAAGCGCTCAGCAGTACAGCATTGTTGCGGTGAGTCTTTTAGTGAGCCTGTTGACATTGTTCTCGATGGTCAAAATTTGGAATGGTGTGTTTTTAGGGGTACCGGAAGACCCGAGTTTGCATTTAGCTTCCTCCACGGAAGGAGTTCGCCTGCACACGCCAGCCCTTATGCGGGGTGCCACCATTGCGCTTGTGGGAGTCACGGTTGCTATCGCAGTTTTTGCTGGCCCCATATTTGATCTTTCTGAGCGAGCTGCCGAAAGCTTGTTAGATCCGTCGGAATACATTCAAGAGGTGCTCGGATGATCACCAAGGTGTTTATGGTTGCATGGCTGACCACTGTGTGGATTTTACTGTGGGGAGATTTGAGCCCTGCGAATTTTTTGGCCGGTATTGCCTTGGCAGTAGCACTGATTCTGTTGTTTCCTCCCAGCACAGCTCAACATGGTGGAGTGCACCTAGCGGCAGTGATTCGTTTCGTACTGTGGTTTTCAAAGGCTCTTGTTCTTTCAAATCTAACTGTGGCAAAGGAGGTTGGGAGGCCGCGTATTGACATCGAGCCTGGCATCGTTGCGGTTCCACTGCGGGCTTGTTCGCCATTGGTGGCTGTCTTTGTTGCCAACGCAATAACACTTACCCCTGGGACGTTAACGGTGGATGTGCGACCACAGGCGTTTGGCCGGATTGGTGGTGAACCCGCAGCGGGACATTTGCAGGTGCGCAACGGGGTGACCGTCCCACCCGTTCTGTATGTCCATTGCCTAAAAACTGGAGACCCAGAGCAAGTGCGAGCTGACGGCCTTGAATTAGAGGAATTTGTGGTGAGAGCTTTCGGGTCTCCTGAGGATCGGTTAGCAATCTTGCAACCGCCTTCAGTCTGGCCACCAGCTTCTCAGCAGGGTCCTCTGGATGGGACCCACACATGATTCTTGCTACCAATCTTGGATTTGTTCTGCTCTCTCTTGGCGCATTCTGTACTCTTTTGCGTTTGGTCCAGGGCCCTTCCCTTGCCGACCGAGTAGTTGCAACCGATCTTCTGCTGACTTTGTTAGTGATGGGCATCGGTGTCTTATCGGCTCGTACAGGCGAAGACACCTATTTAATTGTGATGGTGATTGTGGCAATGGTTGGTTTTTTTGGAACCGCAATGGTTGCCCGCTTTATTGAAAGGCGGGGGGCGTGACTGCACTTGGACTGAGCCCGACATTGTCGGTGGTATCTGCCGGTCTCATAGTTGCTGGCTGCCTGCTGGGTTTACTCGGCGGGGTCGGCGTCTATCGGCTTCCCGACGTATTGAGTCGGATGCATGCCGCAACCAAGCCTCCAACTCTTGGGCTTGTGCTAGTCATAGTCGGCGCAATGATCAAGGTGAATGGGCTTGCCGGAGTTACGTTGTTGCTTCTCGTGGTTCTGCTGCAGTTTCTGACCGCCCCAGTAGGTGCGCATATGGTGGCGAGGGCTGTCTATGAGTCCGGGGATCAGGTGGATGAAGCCACGGTTATTGACGAGCTCAAGCAGGCTGACCCACCTGAGATGTTCCCCTGATTCTGAGTTACTGCTGATTCTGAACTGCTGCTGATTCTGAGTTACTGCTCGCGCAGAAACCGCTCGACTTCTTTCACAAGGTCATCGGCTGTTTGGATGGGCCCAGCGTTCAGGTCGTGTTGTTCCTCTAGGTGGCGCACGTAGTCCATCGTGGTTTCGTCCTCTGCGACTAGAGCTGTGATCGCCTGTTCGTAGGCATCGCTTGCGTCAAGCAGGTCATCTGAGTTGAGTGTCAGATTGGTGAGGTCGCATACCCGCCTGACGAGTGCAACCGCAGCTTTGGGTGAGGGTGCAGATGGAACATATGCGGGGACTGCAGCCCATAGCGAGGCCGACTCAATCTGAGCCCCGACGCACTCGGCATGAAGCACTCCAACAATGCCTGTTGGTCCTTCATAATGTGCTTGGCCCAAATCCAATCGGTCGATGACCGATTCGGTGTAAGCATTGCCAAAAATCGGTGTTGGGCGCGTATGCGCAATCTCGGCAAGTAGTGATCCGAGAGTGATCACCATGCTGCAGTTCAATTCGGAAGCAACCTCTAGAATCTGACCGCAGAAGGTGCGCCACTTGAGTTGTGGCTCTACCCCGCGCATCAAAACGACTCCACTAGGTGCCTCTGGGGGAGTGGACCAAGAAAAGGTGTTTTTGGGCCAATCGATGGTCCTCCGAAGGCCACCCAGGCTTCTCACATGAGGCCGAGTTGCGGTGAAGTCGTAGAACTCCTCAGGGTCAATGTGGGCAAACTCGTTACTCCCGAGACTTTGGGCGAGCAGATCAATGGCTGAACTTGCAGCATCGGCAGCGTCGTTCCACCCCTCGAAAGCAACAATCATCACTGGTCGATCGCCTGCTGGCCGATCCGTCCACAAGAGGTGAGTCATTACATTGACGCTATCGGCGAGTTTCTTGTCCTCCACCAATCACCCTTCCGTCTGGTGTCAATAGTTGTCAAGCATGCAGTCGTTATCTAGGTCGAGAGTCTTTGCATGCAGGGCCTAGCATGAGCAGATGATTCAAGTCGAGGAGTGCACCAAGGTCACCACCGAACTGACCGAAGCAATTGCTTTGCTGATCCCACAGTTGTCTGTATCTTCAGCTATTCCCTCCACTGAAGAGCTTGAAGACCTACTCAACGGAGGCGCAAGTCACTTGCTCGTGGCCCGTGACGAGTTCGGACAGATTTTGGGTTGTATGACGCTGGTGGTATTCAGAATCCCGACCGGGGTTCGTGCTTGGATTGAGGACGTTGTAGTGGATGGTGCTGCTCGGGGTAAGGGCGTTGGCGAGGCGCTCAACACAGCGGCAATCTCACTTGCCGAGCAGCTTGGTGCAAAGACAGTCGATCTCACCTCTCGACCTTCGAGAGAAGCGGCAAACCGCTTGTATAGACGCCTCGGGTTTGTGCAGCGAGAGACAAATGTCTATCGGTACGAGCGCAAGGGCTGAGACAGCGGTGCGATCGCCGGGAGGCGGAATCGTCCTGGACGCCGGCGGGGGAGTCGTGGGGTACCCTTTCCACATGAGCGCGCTGCGGGAACTCGTCGAGTCCAGGCGTGATGAGATCACGGAGGTGGTCCGTCGGCACAAGGGCTGCACCGTCGCGGTGTTCGGGTCGGTCGCCCGCGGTGAGGACGGCCCCGGCAGCGACATCGACTTCCTGGTCGAGTTTGAGGCCGGCAGCTCACTGTTCGACCTGCTGCACATCAGCGAGGAGCTCGAGGAGCTACTGGGAGTCCGGGTCGATGTCGTGTCGGCAGGTGGGCTGAAGGACCGCGACGACACCATTCGTCGTGAGGCTGTCCTGCTGTGAGCCGCAGCGACGCCGAGCGGACTGCCGACATCCGCGATGCTGCTCAGGAACTGGCGGACGCTGTCGCCGTCGGTCATGGTGAGTTCGTCACGACTCCGCTCCGGGTCCGTGCGGCTGAGCGGCTGCTCGAGATTGTCGGCGAGGCGAGCAACCAGCTGTCCGACGAGTTCAGGGCTGCCTCATCGTCGTCGGACTGGAGATTGCCAGCGCCTTGTGGTCACGCGGCGTCTCGGCGGTGGTACCGGTAGCGCTGCTGTCGGCACTGGTCGCAGGGTCCGTCGCCGCAATAGCGACGACCCGCTCTGCGCAGGCCGGCCAACTCAAGTCGTAGCCGTCTACCTTTT
>JBBDMQ010000267.1:0-3058 GCA_040878245.1 Microthrixaceae bacterium | reverse complement strand
TGAGGTGCATGTTGGCAAGGACACCCGCATTGGATATCTGCCACAGGAACTTACTGAACAAGTGCATGGCTCAGTTATAGAGGAAGTACTCCGGGGTGCCGCTCACGTCACCGACCTTCAACTGCAGTTGCTGCGACTGGCTGATGAGGTTGCAGAGACAGGACCCGAGGGCGCTCACCCAGACGCAGAGGCACAATCAGCAGCGCTCGATGCGTACGGGACCGCCCAGCATCATTTCGAGACTCTGGGCGGTTACAGCATCGAGGCTGAGGCACGGCAGGTGCTTGCGGGGTTGGGGTTCTCGAGTTCCGATGCCGACCGGCCAGTGCAAGACCTGTCTGGAGGTTGGCGAATGCGTGTGGCTTTAGCCAGGTTGATGTTGTCTGCTCCAGACCTGCTCGTGCTTGACGAGCCGACCAACCATCTTGATGTTGAGTCTGTCTCGTGGCTAGAACAGCACCTTGCCGGATGGCCCGGTGCAGTTCTCTTTGTCAGCCATGATCGTGACTTCCTGGACGCAGTAGCAGAGCGCGTCGTAGAGGTATCACACGGACGCGCTATTGAGTACGTGGGTGGCTTTGCCGAGTTCATCGTGCAGCGAGAGGAACGCTTAGCCGCAGCCGAGGCCGCTGCAGCAGCGCAACAGAAGCAACTTGCGTCTACGGAGCGGTTCATTGAGCGTTTTCGGTATAAAGCAACCAAAGCTCGGCAGGTGCAAAGCCGAGTAAAGGCCCTTGAGAAGCTAGAACGACTTCAGCCGCCAGAACGCAAAGACCTCATTGCTCAGTTTGGTTTTCCTCCTCCGCAGCGCTCAGCACGAGTAGTTGTTGAAACCAAAAATGCCAGTGTGGGCTTTGATGGTCAAGCAGTGCTGAGTCAGATTGACTTGGTTGTTGAGCGAGGTCAAAAACTTGCTCTGATTGGTCCCAATGGCGCTGGCAAGACAACGTTGCTGCGGCTTCTTCTTGGGCAAATCCCCGCGATGTCTGGCGAAGTAGAAATTGGCAACAACGTAGATATAGCCGAGTTTGCTCAGCACCAGGTGGAGTCGCTGCGGTTTGAAGCAACAGTTCTCGAAGAGTTTCGCTCGGCAGTGGGAGATGAACACGGCCGGAATTTGCGTTCTGTTTTGGGCAGTTTTGGGTTTCGAGGCGATGCCGTTGATCGGCGAATTGCTGATCTGTCGGGCGGGGAGCGGACCCGTTTGGCCTTGGCTCGAATAATGGTAAATCCGGTCAATCTTTTGGTTCTTGATGAGACCACAAACCACCTTGATCTGCCGAGCTGCGATGTTTTAGAAGATGCTCTGATTGCGTATCCGGGGACGGTGCTACTAGTTACTCATGATCGTTACTTAATCCGTTCAGTGGCCGACTCCTTGCTCGAGGTACGTGCGGGCAAGGTCATCTTCCATCCCGAGGTTGATGAGGCGGTCTTGGCACCCTCTGGAGTGACTGCTGCCGCTGGCGCCGCAACCTCTGCAAGCGCAGTGACACCTGCTGACGCAGTGACTCCTGCTGACGCATCGCGAACCAAGCGAACGAACAAGGTTGAAGCTCGGAAGCTCACGGCAGAAGAGCGTCAGATCAAGCAAAAGGCCTCAAAGGCCCTCAAGCAGCAAGTGAACAAACTCGAACGGCAAATCCAAGCTGCCGAAACTCAGGCTTCGGAACTTTCGGCTCAACTAGCGGACCCCGGAATCTATGAGGATCATGCACGAGTTCGGCAACTCGCTCAGGAACTTGAGGTTGCTCAAGTAACAGCTGACCGCCTGTTACAACAATGGGAGCAAGCGCAGAGTGAACTCGAATCAGCCCTCGAATAATTGAGTGCTTGACTGATTCAGCCTTCGCGTTTAGCAGTGCCCGACTCGGCAAGTTCTTTAGCCCATCGGTAATCGGGTTTGCCTGAAGGTGACCGCAGGACTACCTCTACCACGTGAAGCTCACGCGGAACCTTGTATCCAGCAATGTGGGTTCTGGTGTGATCGACCAACTCGGTCAGGGTGGCAGTTTGATTGTCTCTGAACTGCACGACCGCAGCAACTTTTTGCCCCCACCTCTCGTCACTTACCCCAATCACTGTGCAGTCAAAGACAGCAGGGTGGGCTTTGAGTGCTTGCTCGACTTCTTCGGGGAAGATCTTTTCTCCACCTGAGTTTATAGAGACCGAGCCTCTGCCGAGCATGGTCATTTGCCCAGGACCTGCCCATTGCGCTGAGTCACCAGAGACCGCATAACGCTTTCCGTCTGCAGCAATCACGAAAGTCTCGGCAGTCTTAACTGGGTCGTTGAAGTAGCCCAATGGGATGTTGCCGCCACGGCCTAGTTTGCCGATCCGGTGATCACCATCAGGAATAATCTCTAATTCCTCATCGAGTATCACTACGTCGCGACCTGCCGCAACTGTCGGTCCGCCGGCGGTTGCCTTCGCTCCTTTACTGGCGTAGGTGAGCCCGTTGAATCCAGACTCAGTCGATCCAATTGAGTCGGTGATAATCAAGTTGGGGAACTGATCCAAATAGCGGTCCTTGACCGACTGAGAAAAGAGCGCAGCACTAGATGAAACAGAGATGAGCTGCGATAGGTCCCATCGGTCGGGGGAGTTGTCGAGAGCATCAACAAGTGGGCGAGCCATAGCATCGCCAGTAATCAGCACTGAGTTCACACCTTCAGCCTCAAACAAAGCCCAAATCTCTTCAGGTTCAAACTTTGGTACTAACACCAGCGTGCTTCCCAAGAACCACTGGCTTAACGTTGCGATTTGCGCTGCGCCGTGCATGAGTGGGGGAATGATGCAAAAAATCAAAGGGGTCGTGTTCGCTGCTGCTTGTTCGGAGCGGTCATACTCGCTACTCACCCGCTCACCAGTCAGAGCGTCGATGCCTTGTCCGAGTGCAAAGAAGATATCTTCGCTTCGCCACATCACACCCTTCGGCATGCCAGTGGTGCCTCCGGTATAGATCACATAGATGTCGTCATCTGATCGTTCAGCAAAGTCACGATTTGAAGATGAAGTAGCGACTGCAGTTGAGAATGACACAGAGCCCAAAGCCGAG
>JBBDMQ010000266.1:0-3091 GCA_040878245.1 Microthrixaceae bacterium | reverse complement strand
GTCTGAACAGTGGCCGCCGACTCGGACTTCTTGCCACATCCACTAAGCCCTAATCCTGTCGCAGCAGAGCCGAGAAGCACCACGGCTAATGCCGACGCGCCAATAATCAACTTGCGGTTTGGCCGCTTTTTCTGAGACTCGCGAGTCTCTTGGCGGTTCACAACATGAGGTTGCGAGGCTTGATCATGATTGCTGTTACTACTTGATTCTTCAGGCATAATCTCCTGCTTTCGGGTGAGCGCTGTCAGAGTTCTTGGAGAACTGCGATTCGATAGGTCAGAGGCTGCATTGCGGTTTCGGTGAGTGGGGAGGCCTGCAGATTTGCGAGGTCGTTCACAGGGGCCAACCACAACGAGGTTGTATTGGCAGGCACATCAACAAGAGTTGTCCCAGCTTGTTGCATGTCTATAAAGGCTGCGATGAGCCCAGGCGGGTAGCGAGTCAGATCAATCGCAGCCATATCAGAACGCACTGAACGCTGCTCCCCTAAACCAGCAGCAAGCTTGCGTCCGCCGAAGCCTGAGGTACCAAACAAAGCAATGACCGAGGTTGCGAACCTGGCAGATCCATCACGTTGGCGCCCAAGCAGGTTGGCAAGTACACCCTCTAGTTCAAGGCGTCCCAAATCATTCGCCAAAGCAGTTGTCAAAACCAAAGCACAACCTGACTTGTTAGCAGCCACAAATGCATTCATTGATGTGGACTCCAGCAAGAACACCTCGGGATCGGTGACTCCACTAGTAGCGCAAAGTCCCTCCAGCAGATTTTCCAGTTGAGGCTGCGAACCCGCAATGAGTGGACTGAGGTTGAGACCGGCAAGCATCTGCTCTCGGCTGCCTCTCAGTTTTGCCTGAAATGCGAGGATCCAAGCGACTGACAGCACCAACGCAACTACGGCTCCAAGAATCGGCTGAACCAACATCAAGCACCCGCCGAGAACAACTGCAAAAAGCACTCCCAAAAAGAGTGCATTGTGCTCAATCCTGTTGATCGACTGATGAAACGAAGGCTGAGATGACATCTGAGCCAAGGTTACAGGAGCCTCTTTGGACAGTCGGGTATGGTGCTTAGCGGACTCTTACACGAAGAGTGTTGGTCTTTGGACGCACCTTTTCGGCGGCGCTGACAAGTCCCTCATATATTTCCAAATACTCCTGGCAGAGCAACTCAAGGTCAAACTCTTGAGCTCTGAGCGAAGCAGCAGGCTGTAGAGATGCGCCAAGGTTCGGATCCTTGAGTACCCGATTGAGCGCAGCCGCTAAGGCGGAGGCATTGCCAGGTTCAACCAGTTCGGCAGCTAAACCGTTTGGTGTAGTTGCAACTTGCGTATAGCCCGAGATGGCAGAGGCCACCACGGTTGTTTGGGCTGCCATTGCTTCAAGAAGGATGATTCCGAATGACTCTCCCCCTAAAGAAGGCGCACAAAACACGGTCGCAGCACGCATGCGTTGCTCTCGCTCGGAATCACTAATTTTGCCCAACCACTGCACCCGCTTATCGGTGTAGCGCTGCTGCAAGTCTTCAGTTTGTGGACCAGTGCCGCCAATCCAAACCTGGGTGTCTTCTGGTAGCTCAGGTACTGCCCGCAGCAACACCTCGAGCCCCTTACGAGGCTCATGTCTGCCTAGAAAGAAAATCGTCGGAGCACTCGTTGGCCACGGTTCGGCATTGCGAAACCGGTCCCCCTCTATGCCGTTAAATAACACTCGAATATCGTTGGGCATCACCTCTGCCACCATCAATCGAGCATCTTCAGAAACCGCCACACGAGCATCTAAACGATGACCAAACCAGGTCGCTAGCCCAGAAAGTTTTTGATAGGCCGGCTGTTCTCCCGCAGCGTGAAAGGTACCAACTAACGGTGCTGGCTTGAGTAGCGCTGCAGTAACCGTGGGGCCAGGAGCTAGAGGTTCATGCAGGTGGATCACATCAAAGTCTTCATCCCAAAGAGCACGCATAGTGCGCAACTGCGCTGGCACATCAGGAGCTATCGGGGCTACAGACCCATTTGTTGCAGTCGGGATGCTGCGGCCCAGAGGAATGACAAAGACTTCGGGGGGCGGGCCATCGCAAGGTGCAAGCACAAGAGCCTCATGACCACGGCGCCTGAACGAACGTGCCAGCGAAAGCACCTGGCTCTGCACTCCCCCAGGGACACTGAGGCTGTAGGGAGAAATCAGACCGATACGCACCTTCGAAGACTACGCTTCCTCGCTAGTTTTGTCGTTCTTGGCTTGAGCCCAAACCGGAAGAGGCAACCCAAGGGCGGCAAAATCGCTCGGCCAATTTGGTTGCAGAACGTGCCATTGGGTGGGATCACGGCAAATCAAGACCTCGAGAGCATGTGCAACATCTTGGGTGACTCTTTGCACATCGGCACGTAGACGGCCGCGACGTTGAGTGTCTAATGGCGGCAACACGACGGCGTGTTGGTGGTTGCCTTGCACAAAGATTGCAACCGGAATGAGCGGTGCTCCGCTCCGCAAAGCTAGCAGCGCAGGTCCACCGGGAAGTGTGGTTTGCTCGCCAAAGAACTCAACGGGAATTCCGTCACCGGTGAGATCACGGTCGCTTAACAAACACAACACAGACCCTGCGGTCAAGGCGCCTGCAAGTTCGACAGCAGCAGTTGGACCCACAGGAATCACCTGCAACCCAAGCTGGTCGCGTCTATAAGCAACAAACCACTCGAACAGCTCCTTGGGCTCAAGGTGTTCAACTGCTGCCGCCACCGGAATCTCATGTGCCAGAACCAGCCAACGGCTTGCGCACTCCCAGCTACCAAAGTGCGGAATCGCTGCTATCACCCCTTGACCACTCAGCGCAGGAAGGATGAGGTGCTCAAGACCCTCATAAGTCATTGTCTGATCTAGTTCATCAAGTGTCATCGAAGGAAGTCGAAGTGCATCAAGCCAATACCTGCCGAAGCTAAGAAATACCTGCTCAATTTTTTCTTCGAGTTGCTCCTCGGTAATGGGAGCATCCGCAGGCATCGGGGCAGTGCGCAACTTTGGGTCAGGCATCAAGCCATCAAGTTCAAGACCATAAATACGCCGCAAATAGCGCTCTACCACCAGTCGTTCGCTTGGCG
>JBBDMQ010000265.1:0-3116 GCA_040878245.1 Microthrixaceae bacterium | reverse complement strand
TGAGTGAACAATGAGTGAGCTGGGGCTGAGTTGGTGTTGGCGTTGTGAGCTTTCACAAAGTGCACAGGCCAGCTTTTGCGAACAGTGTGGGGGAGAACTGCATTCGAGTCCACCTCCGACTCGTTCTGTTTCTGCACCGAGCGCTTTAGAGATAGATCTGTCGGGAATGGAACCCGCCGAGCGCGAAATGTTTCTGTTGTTCTTGGACGGCGCAAATATTGAACATCAGTTGCAGGGGCTATTGCTCGTAGTGGCAGCCGAAGACGAGCAACGTATCCGAGACCTGCTTGAGACAATCACCACAGATACGCTCGTCGACTTTGATCCTTCGCAGGTTGCCGAAATTCCTGACAGTTCTGATGGTCCCGACAGTTCTGACCGCCGTGATGGTCGTCCAGTTGGCCCCATTGATGAACATCCTGAGGAGTCCTCAGAGGCACTCCGTTGGTCTCGCGAGATGGCTTCTCAGATGCACCCAGCATCTACTCCGGGCGACCCACCGCAGCTAGCTGTAGTGATGCAACGCATCATTGCGGCGATTGTCTCGTACTTCATGTGGTGGGTGGTCATTGTGTTGTTGTTCGCAGCTCTGACCTTCTCACCAGAAGACCCGCCGTATATGGCAGTTCTGGCAATTTCGTTGCTTCCCTTACTGGGAGACACTTGGCTCACAGCTTGGAACGGCACTACCCCAGGCAAATACGTGGTGGGTATCCGTGTAGTCAATTTGCATGGCTACCCTCCGGGTTGGCGATCCTCCATAGTTCGCACTCTTGTCGTGATGTGGCCAGTGTTGCTTGCATATTGGCCCGGAGGGGTCGGTCAAATAGGGGTGGCAATCACACCAGCCTGGATGATCTTGTTGGTGGTTACCATCCTGAGAGACCCCGATTCGCAGGGCTTACATGACCGCCTTGCTGGAACTCGTGTCGTGGTCGGTCGTCATCCCGATCACTCCGCAAGCTAGGGCTCAGACAGGTTTAGCAACGGGTGCTGTTTGGAAGCGCCTTTGCAAGTTGTTGAAGTTCAGTCAGAGTCGCCCCTGATCGACCGACAATCGTTCGCACCCCTAGAGACTCAATATGTATTGCTACTTTCTCTGCATGTTGCTGCAACTCGCTAGCAGTGACAGTAATGACTGCAATGTCTGGTGACTCCTGCTTACAGAAATCCACTAACTCGCTACTCGGCAGATTGGCACCGAGCATGTGCACATGCCAGTTGTCTTCACGAAGGGCCACGGCAGCCATCTCGGTCGGCATGGAATGAAAGTCGCCTTCGATAGCAGCTACCACGACAGTTCCACGGCGCCGTCCACGAGGGTGCGGGCGGTGCTCTCCTAGGATATTTTCGATGATGCCCGTCGCACGATGTTCACGCCAAATAGGAATCCGACCTTCGTGCCAAGCCGTTCCGATGTGTCGAAGCGCAGGACACATGATTTCTTCGATAATTGCAGTAAGCGTCACCCCATCAGAGGTGAGTCCATTGACCAAGTTGCGAGCAGATGCCTCGTTACCCTGAAGCAGTGCCTCGGTAAAGCGGTGAGTAAGAGAGCCAAGCCCAGTGCGGGGTTTGCGGACGGTAGGACTCGCCGGCTTCATTCTTCGTTCGGCGAAGACCTGAATAGCTACAACATCCACCACGTACTTATTGCCAATCAGCTCCGCTGGCAACTGCCCGCTACGGACCCATTTATACGCCGTCTGATAGTGAACCCCTAGGTGGTCGGCTGCAGTTTGAAGGTCAACAATTTCGCTTGACACGGCCCAACTTTACTTCAACTGCTTAAAGATTATTCAGCAAGCATGGTGGGGGTTTCTGTCCCCGTTCACAACGAGTGACAGAGCGCGCGAGGCTAGTGCCGTGAACGAACCGCTTCAGAGCAACAGCAGTCGTACCCAAGGCGAAGACCGCCGTTTGGCAACGATTCGCGGGTTGCTTGCAAAGGCCGAAGCTACGGAGTTTCCAGATGAGGCCGAGCTATTTTTTGCCAAGGCCTCTGAGCTGATTAGTCGATGGGCGATTGATGAAGCCATGTTGTGGCAGGGGACTGATACCACCGGGCGAGAGCAGCCAGACGAGTTGCAGTTGGTCGTCTTTAGTCCGTACCTCACTCAAAAAGCTGTGTTGATTGGTGCTGTTGCTGCAGCGCATGGCTGTCGCACGGTTCGGTTAGCCGGGGGGAAAAATGATGGGGTCGGTAATAATGGGGGCGGTAATAATGGGGGCGGTAACAAAGGCTCAGAGGTGGTCTCGGTTGTTGGATTCCCGTCAGATCTTCGTTGGGTTGACACACTCGTGACTTCGCTACTTCTGCAACTCACTTCAGCCATGTTGTCGCAGTGCCCCAAAGGAGTCAGCCCTTCGGCGACGGCTTCATGGAGACGTAGCTTCATTATCGGGTATGCCGAAGAGGTGGGTAGTCGACTTGAGCAAGATCGGGTAGCTGCCGCGACAGCTAAGAACGCAGCTTCAGCAGAACAGTCAGGCACAGCAAAACAGTCAGAACATGCACAGCTCAATATGCCGCCTTCTGTAGCAATGGTCTTAGCAACCCGGTCAGCCGAGGTACAAGAAGAGTTCCGTCGACGTCACCCCAGAGTCCGCTCCTCTTGGGCATCAAGTGGTCGCTCGGCGAGTGGCCGTCAGGCCGGGCAGCGCGCCGGAAAAGAGGCCTCGCTCACACGAGGCGGGATTGGCCACCGTCCTGGGCTTGGCACCGGATGATGAAAGCGGCCGACTCTACTGATCCGTTTCGCGAGCGGGTCTATGCACTCGAGGCTCAGGCCCTTGAAGATAACGGGCGCAAATTTGCAAAGTTTGCGCAGATTGAGTCCTATGTTGAGTCGGTTTTGCTCAGCCCGTGGTGGGAGCATCAGTTCCCAGCAGCACCATTAGATGTGCAGTTGTTTCGGCGGTCGCGCTCAGCCACCTTCTCTGCGGCTGCAGTAGATCGCTCGGGTGAGGAGGCTGCAATCTGGATTCGCGACGGTTCTTGGGATGCAGTCACTGTGGTCCACGAACTTGCTCATGTTGCGAGTGCTCAGCCGGTGCATAGCCCCGACCCCACGGGAGCCCATGGTCAAGCATTTACCACTGCACTTTTGGTGTTA
>JBBDMQ010000264.1:0-3121 GCA_040878245.1 Microthrixaceae bacterium | reverse complement strand
CAACTCACTACCGAGCCGCTACTCAAGCAGTTGCTGCGCTATGTCATGAGTGATGAGGCTCGCCACGTTGCCTTTGGCGTGTTGTCACTTCAGGAGTTCTACGCAGGTCTGAGCGACGCAGAGATATTTGAGCGGCAGCAGTTTGCTTTCGAAGCGGCTGTTCGTATGCGTGACCGCTTTTTACAGCAAGAGGTCTGGGAACGAATGGGAGTACCGGTCAAGGACGCACTCGAGCTAGTCATGATGACTCCCACTCGGCAGATGTTCCAGATGATGTTGTTCTCGAAGGTTGTCCCGAATTGTAAGAAGCTAGGACTGCTCGATCGCAACGATAAGTGGCTGCGTCATCGCTTCGAGGAAATCGGTGTGATCCAGTTTGAAGATTGGGCTGACACAGCTTCGGAACTTGATGGTTTTGCGTTGCTCGAAAGCGATATTCGTTCAACTTGATCGTTAAGTTTTGTCAGGAGCCAGTGGATAAGCCTGTTTTGTGCTGTAACGGTCAATTCTGCTGAGTAGTCTTGAACGGTGAAACCGCAGCAGATCTTTGTGATTCACGCCCTGCGTCTTCGAGGGCCAGCATCTGCACGAGTCGTAGCGGACAGGTTCAGCCTTGACGAAGGGTTCGTGCAGAACAGCTTGAATGCCCTGGTTGAGGAGGGTCTGGCTCGGCGTTATGAGGGGGTGCTCTCCGGCTGGTTGCTGACTGCTTCCGGTAGATCTGAAGGAGAGCGACTCCTTGCCGAACAACTCGAGGTGCAAGGGTTGCAAAGCACCGTCATTACTTTCTATCAACAGTTTCTGGTGCTGAATCCGCTTCTTCTCTCAATCTGCACCGACTGGCAGGTGCGATTAGTTGGAGAAGAGGAGTTGCTCAATGATCATCAAGATACCGAGCGAGACGCCTCGGTGCTTCGACGACTTGATGAACTACATAGCCGTGCTGTTGACCTGCTTGGCGAACTTACTGCCTGTCTTGACCGGTTCGAGGGGTACAGTTCCAGACTGAGTCGAGCTCATGAAAGAATAGGTTTAGGCCAGACTGAGTGGCTAACAGGGCCCAGTATCGACTCCTATCACACGGTGTGGTTTGAGCTACACGAGGACTTTCTTGCGACACTGGGTCGTCGTCGATCAGAAGATCGAGTTCACAACGAGTCTGCAGGGTTCACCTCGGCAGGCTCAGAGGAGTAAACATGAGTGCCAGATTTGGTTCGGTCATCACCGCAATGGTGACTCCGTTCGATGATCAAGGAGATCTCGATTTAGATGCAGCAGTAGACCTTGCTCAATGGCTCGTCGCTAATGGAAGTGACGGACTGGTGTTGAGCGGGACTACCGGTGAAAGTCCAACCCTCACTGAATCAGAGGAGTTAGTTCTCTTTCGAACCATTCGTGATTGCGTCACAGTTCCGCTTCTTGCTGGCGCCGGATCAAACTCAACGGTGAGTGCTGTTGAGCAAACAAAACGAGCGGGCGAGTTAGGCGTCGACGGAATTTTGTCTGTGGCTCCCTACTACAACCGCCCGTCCCAGGCGGGACTTGAAGCTCACTTTCGCGCCGTAGCTGAAGCAACTGAGCTGCCTGTAGTTCTTTATGACATTCCCGCACGCACGGGGCGAAAGATCTCTACTGAAACCTTGCTTCGCTTAGCCATAGATGTGCCCAATATCGTGGCGCTCAAAGATGCCGCAGGCGATCCTGCAGAGACTGCAAAGCTCATTGCAATGGCCCCATCACAGTTTGAGGTGTACTGCGGGGACGATGCGTTGACTCTGCCGCTCCTAGCAGTGGGAGCAGTCGGCGTTATCTCAGTTGCATCTCATTGGGTGGGAAGACAACTCGGCGAGATGATCGATGCTTGTCGCAAGGGGGATTTCCAAACTGCCCGACAAATTAATGCTGGCCTCATTGCCTCCTATGAGTATGAATCTGGCGAGGAAGCGCCCAATCCAATTCCAACGAAGACGCTCCTTCGGGTCCTTGGTCTCAAGGTTGGCGACTGTCGCCCACCGATGGGCCCCGCACCCGATTGGCTCGCAGATAGCGCCCGACAGGTGCTCAAGGACCTGAACTAATGGCATCTCCCGTTCACATCACTTTTCTTGGCGGCCTCGGAGAGATCGGCAGGAACTGTGCAGTACTAGAAATCGAAGGTTCGCTACTGCTTATTGATTGTGGCCTGATGTTTCCCGATACAGACATGCTGGGCATTGATCTTGTCTTGCCTGATTTCTCATGGCTTATTGAGCGTGCTGAGGACATTGTTGGATGTGTACTCACTCATGGACACGAGGACCATATTGGCGGTCTCTCCTACCTACTGAGAGACGCAAGCTTTCCCCTTTTCGGAACCGAGCTAACTCTTGGTCTGGCCTCCGGTCGAATTGAGGAGGCCGGATTAATGAAGCGAACCGAGCTGATAGTTGTCGCCGACGGAGAACGCTGGGAAATTGGACCCTTTGAGGCAGAGTTCATTCCTGCAACGCACTCGGTCCCGCAGGGTGTTGCCACCGCTTTTTACACGCCCCAGGGCACGATTCTTCATACTGGCGACTTCAAAATTGACCTCACTCCTGTAGACGGGCGACTCACCAATCTTTCTCGAGTGGGCGCTCTTGCCGATGGCGATGGCATTCGACTGCTTCTTGCCGATTCAACAAATGCTGATCAACCTGGTCATTCGCGTTCCGAGACCAGCGTGGGCAAGGTGCTGTACAACCTCATGCATGAGCAAGAGGGGCGACGCGTCATTACCGCCTGTTTTGCGAGTCATATTCACCGTATACAGCAGCTTTGTGATGCAGCGATTTCCTTCGGCCGTGTGATTGCACCTGTTGGCCGCTCTATGAAGCGAAATATAACGATGGCACGAGAGATGGGCTTACTCACTGTGCCAGATACTTCACTCATTGATATCGAGACAGTTGATCGTTATGAGCCAGGGCAAGTACTTGTGTTGTCCACAGGTTCACAAGGTGAGCCAATGTCTGCCTTGACTCTGCTGGCAGCAAATGAAAACCGTTGGCTCAGGATCACTCCAGATGACACTGTGATCTTTTCATCTCACCCCATCCCCGTCAACGAAAATGCTGTGACGAAAGTGATCGATAATCTGTTT
>JBBDMQ010000263.1:0-3121 GCA_040878245.1 Microthrixaceae bacterium | reverse complement strand
AAAGCGATCACGATCGGGCCATTCTGGTGCGCTAGATTCGTACCGCAAGATTCGAGTCCATAGAACATGCGCCAATGGTGCCAGAGCCATCGCAGTCCCCTGATGCCCTGAATTTGCTGCGTGGGGTGCGTCCATAGAGAGACCGCGAATAACATTGATTGCCAACTGTTCAAGGTCTGTTCCTTGCGAGTTGACCGAGGCGCCTTCTGTCATGTGGCATAACTTTCTGTTACGAGGACGGCTTGATCGTAGCGATCTCGGTGCGCTGTGAGTAATGCCACACTAAATTGAACAAGAAATACGTCTTTACTGATGAGTGAATGTCAGTACGCCAAGCGCGCTCTCCGAGACCCGCGAGGTTGACTCAAACGGCACTAGGCACTCTAAACAAGAGATCCCCCAAACTGCGGCTGGGTCAACGGCGTCAGCGATGATTGACGCTTCATGGTTGGGCAATCCATAAAAATCAGCGCCTCTTGAACGAGAACTAAAGACAAGAGTTGCGAGTGCAGTCGGCAGTTCTGTCGACATTGCTTGTAGCTCGCTCGTCGCAGTTTCTGCTTGGGGGACGGCGAACTGCACAGTTGTTCCTGATGTGAGTTCTTGGCCCACCACAATGGCACCCGTTGCTTTGTCTGCTCCAAGTACACCCCGATACACAACCTCCGCTGAGTTCTGCTCTGACCAACTGGAGGCAGCGAACAGGCCGATCCTCAAGGAATCGCGAGCAGCAGTTCGGCGCTCAGCGGGCACACTCTTGAGTAATTCCTGGACAACCTCAAGAGCGCCTCGGTTTTCAATCTCGTAGATCACGTTGCGCTCAACCCGCGTTGCAACCAACGCTGGGCCAAGCGCTAGATGGGCCTGCGATACCGAGAAGCAGGTTGGAATCTCGGCAGGGATAACTACTGCAACAATTCCTGAGGAATAAATCTCGGTATGAAGACAAAGCTGAGTTGCCCCGTGAAAATGACTGCTACCTAAACTTCCACCTACAACAATCAGTCTCGGGGCTATTGCAGCGATTCTTTCAAGTAGTGGATTCAAAAGGTGAACGCTGGGTGTTGCAAGAAGGATGAGTGTTCCGGTTGCATCTCGGAGAGATTCAAGCTCGCTAGAGATGTTTTCTCCCGGAGCAAGATTTTCTAGGTCAGCGCTAGCCGAAAGTCGTAGTCCCCTCAGCAGATGCCTCGGTGGTTGAGGTTCCTGCTCGCTCAACTCGGTCGTTGCTCGTCTAGAAAGCCACAGAGCGCACATACTGAGTGCAGTGGTTCCGTGAACTTCACGGGCTGCAGTGATGATGCGATCAGTAGTCACACCAATCTGCACCCCTGGTTGCAGCAGTGCATGAGTGGCTCCCAGGATGTCTTCAAGAACCCCCGCTAGAGGGGGAGTCACGCTCAGGAGTAACAAGTCAGGATGAGTCCCTCCCGCCTCAAGTAGAGCTCCGGCGCACTCGCCGACAGCCTGCGTAGCCAAAGGATGCTCCGACAAAGCAGTCTGGATACGGACCGCCACCTCCAAACCCCTCAGCTCACAGGTTCGAGCAAGGTATACGGCACCACTGTCAACTCACCTAGCCCAATTCGGCAGTGCGCCTCTACAGTTCCGGCCTCTGGAAATTCGAGCTCACCTCTGACTAGTCGGTATGCAAACTTCCCGGGCTCTACCTCAACCGGCTGAACGTTTCTGGCAATCTGCTCGCCCTGTCGATGAAAGGTTACTTCGAGCACGCCATTGGGCTCCTCGCCAATACCGTTTCGCACAATGATCACTAGATGAGGAGTGACGGTTACAGGAAAAGGTTCGGGCGCTGCGGCTGAGAAGTGGATACCCGTCAGGTCTATTCGGGTCGATGGACCGGGGACCTGTCGAAGCTCAATCTCGTCAATAAAGAGTGCTGACACAATCTGCATACCCACACAGTAGGACTGAGAGGTTTCTTGTTACGAGTCAGGGACTTCTCGGGCGGTACCCGGGCGGCTTATACACTGCCGAGATGTCACGCACTTTGTCCGAGGCGGACTCCAAGGCTTTTCTGTCTGAGTTCAGCATTCCATTTGCCCCCGAGGTGCTTGTGAGCTCGGCAGATCAAGCAGTTGAGGCGGCCAACTCTGTTGGTCTACCAGTGGCGGTAAAACTGTGCGGGGACAATATTTCCCATAAGACGGAGAGAGGTCTGGTTCGCTTAGCGTTGGCAGATTCTGCCAGTGTTCATGACGCTGCCTCAGCACTTCTCGAAGCAGCTGTTCCAGAAGACCACGCAACTGGCGTTCTCGTAGCTCCGATGATTTCTGGTAGCCGCGAACTGATCGCAGGTATCACACAAGATGCGCAGTTCGGTCCGACGATCCTGATAGGTATTGGCGGGATACTTGCCGAGGCAATTGCAGACGTAGCTGTCCGTCTGTTGCCGATCACAGAAGTAGACGCTGAAGAGATGATCGAACAATTACAGATGCAGTCACTCCTTGGAGAATTTCGAGGTGACCCAGCCGTCGACCGCCGCGCCGTAGTTGAAATCTTGCTTTCCTTATCGCAGATTGCAGTTCAACACCCCGAGGTTTTGTCGATTGATCTCAATCCGCTGATCATCTCCCAAGGTCAGCCAATTGCTGTTGATGCACTAGTCGAGGTGAAGCCATGAGTGTGCCTCACCTCAATCCTGAACAAGCGAAGTCTCACTTTTCTGCGTTGTTTGAGCCCAGAGGAATAGTTATTGCAGGAGCGTCAACGCACCCCGGCAAGTTTGGGTTCGTCAGCCTTCATAACGTGATCGCCTCTGGGTATCAGGGAAAGATTTTCGCCACTAACCGAGAGGGGGTTGAGGTACTCGGGGTAACAACTATGAGATCGCTCGAGGAGTTACCGCCAGGAGAGGTCGATCTGATTTTTGTATATACCCCTAAGTCTGCGAACTTGGATCTATTGCGTGAAGCTGCCGATAAGGGAATTTCTGCCGCATTTCTCACCTCAGCAGGATACGGAGAATCAGGCTCACAGGGCCGTGCTGACGAGGCCGAATTGGTGGAGTTATGCGAGGAGCTTGGCATCTTGCTCGTCGGACCAAATGGTCAGGGTGTGGTCTCTACACCAGCGAAACTCTGCGCTCAGATTGTTG
>JBBDMQ010000262.1:0-3122 GCA_040878245.1 Microthrixaceae bacterium | reverse complement strand
CGCCGAGTTCTCCGAGCACGCTGTCTGGAAACGCCTGCACGTGTAGTACCGCAACCGCTGCAAGGTCTGCTTCGGAGGCTTCACAGACCTTGACTTCACCGTCAGACCCTAAGCGTTCTGGATCCTTTGGCACTTCCCTCCCCGGCTGTTGCGAACTCTGGCACTCTTTGAACCTTGCTAGTCAAGCAGACTCGCTGCATTAAACAGTGAGATCAAGGAAACGCTGCCCCTGGAAGTATCAAGGTTATCTGCTGCTCCCATTTTTTCTGTACCTGAGACCAAGAGGACCTTTCCGCTAGCTCACGTGCAGCCGCAGAAATGGCTGCGAACGAAGCGGCGTCATCAAGTAATTGGCATACAGAGTCGGCCATTGCTTGGTCATCACCTGCGGGAACCAGAAGTCCATCATGGCCGTCTGTCACCAACGCAGGAATCCCCCCGACTGCCGTTGCGACGGGCACAAGGCCGGATGCACATGCCTCGATCAGACTGACTGGCATGTTGTCAACCACGTTGGTATTTAAATAGATATCGCATTCGGCAAATGCAGCCCGTTTGGCTTCAGCAAGCATGTAGCCAGGGAACCGGATTTTTGAATCAACACCCAAGCGAACTGCCTCAACTCGGGTTGCTTCGAGCAGTCCGTGATCTGCTCCGCCCATAGTCATGGTTGCGAGCGGGTACTTCTGAGCAACTCGCGCAAAAACTCGCACTGCCATCCTGGGGTCGTAATGCTCGTGAAAGGTTCGCATCCATAAAAGATTCGGTTGCGCCTCGGTTCGAACCCGATACTCATAGTTCTCAATATCAAGGACATTGGGAATCACGCAGATATCTATGCCCCAATCTCTGAAGCTGTCAGCCAGAAACTCCGAGGGGGCAAGCACAAGGTCCGCTCGCTCAAAGACCCGCTCCACCCAGGCCCGATGCTCAGGGCCGAATACTGGAAGGTTCCCTCCGTGCAAAAAAAGCACCATGCGTTTGCCTGTCAGCGAGCCCAGTCGCGTCGCTAGTTCGGCAATCCAAAATGACCTCCCAGAAAACACCGCAATGACAAGCAAATCCACCCTGCGCCACAAGAGGATTGAAACTATTTGATGTGCCGTTCTGAGCGCCGGATTTTTCAAAGAAGAGGAACGGCGGACTCGATAGCCCGACTGTTCGAATAATCGTCCGAGTGTTTCATTCTGACTCACAGCTTGTTCTTTGCGCCCACCGGAATGGATCCCCACGAAGCCAATACGCGGACCAACCCCAGAGAATCTGTCATCAAATCGATGGCCTAGCCTCCACCTCATAAGGAACCCTTTGAGGGGCTCAAGGAGGACACCACAAGTCGCTCCTTACCACCCGAGGTTCTTGGCAGAGTCGGGACGTGTTCAATCACAAAACGAATGCTCGGGCCGAGGCGCTTCTTCAACTCACCGAGCAAGAACTCTTCATCTTGGCTGCCAAATGCGGGGTCGACTTCTAACAGCACCGTGAGTTCTTCGATTGAGTCCTGTCGCACCTGAGCCCTTCGTAAGTGCGGAACCCGCTGAAAGGCAAGACTCATCGGTGCCGGCCCCACAGTTGCTCCCTCGGGGGTACGAACAACATCATCAACGCGACCGATAATCTCGGCAACACAAGGCAAGCCCCGGCCGCAAGCGGAAGGGCCCGGATCGGCTCGCACTGCAAGGTCGCCTGTTCGATAACGAAGTAGCGGCATTCCCTTGTTAATGAGTCCGGTGGCAATGATTTCGCTGCCAGCACTATCTGGCTGATCGAGCAACTCAACTATGCCGTACTCGGTGCTTATATGAAGTTCTCCGTGGTCACATTCAGAGATAAACGCAACGAGCTCGCCAAGGCTGTAGGCGTTAGTCACTCTGCAGCCAAAGGCCAGCTGTATGTCTTGTCGAACTGCCGGCGTGAGTGTTTCGGAGCTCACCATTACAGCAGTCGGTCGTACTCGGCCGATATCACCAGAGTCGATCAGGCCACGGGCAATGCGATGCACCGCCGAGGTATAGCCAGCAATTACTTGAGGCTGAAACTGCTCGAGCTGGTTCAAATACGCCGGCACGGTGATGGAGTTGAGGTGATACACCGAAAAATACAGTTGGTTAAACGCAAGGTTTCTACGCCAGTACGGCCCGCCCTGTTGAGAAGCAGGAATAATTGGTTGCCCATGAAACGAAGCCATTCGTTGCCCGAGTTTCACCCCTGCCCAGGAGCGACAGCGAGCTTCATAGGTGGCGTAGTTTGCTCGCACCCCACTCAGGGTTGCCCAGTACCGGACTGGGGTTCCCGTGGTGCCGCCTGTTGTTTGCGCAATAAGCTTCGGCAGCGGCTGGTCGGGCAAGAATCGGTCGGGGTCGGCCCTCACTGTCTCCTTGTCAAGAAGCGGTAGCTGAGCCAAGTCTGCTGCGGTTCGAATATCACTAGCGCTCACCCCGAGTTCGCTAAACAAGTCCCGGTAATGCGGTACTCGATGTGCGCACCAAGTCACCATGGACCGAAGGCGGGCATCTTGATCAAGCTGTAGCTCATCTAGGTTCCACCACTGCCTGACATCAAGGTCGAAAACTTCTCTGCGGAACTGTCCACCATGACGACGGGGGAGTTCCTTCAGCCCATATGCAGTAGCAAACAGGTTCTGCATCTGCAGTGGTGCGCACTGATACAAGTCGTCAAGTTTCATCTTGATTCCCCTGCCTTGCCGTCTGTTGTGCAGGACTGCTCTGCGCCTAATGCTCCGCCGAGTTCAATCTGATGGAGCTGTTCAAGCCAATTGCCAACGAGTTGATGCCAGCTGGCATTGGCTACTATCCAATCTCGGCCTGCAGCCCCTAGCAATCGGGCTTTTTCTGGTGATGCAATGAGTTCACGAACAGCTGCAGCAAGTTCGGCTCCACTTCCAGGAGCAGTTACCAAGCCTGCTCCAGCGGCTGCAACGAGTCGTGATCCCTCGTCGTCGCCGCTGTAGATCACCGGCAGCCCGCTGGCCATAGTGGGCAACATTTTTGCGGAGCGGATGGTGCGGTACACGTCTCCTTGTCGTACGGTTGCTAGGCCTGCAGTACAAGAACGAAGCATTCGAGCAACCTGTTCAGGTGGCACGGGATCAAGAAATGTCA
>JBBDMQ010000261.1:0-3122 GCA_040878245.1 Microthrixaceae bacterium | reverse complement strand
GGTGCCACCCTGACCGGCGTGTCCGAAGGCCTGAGGGCTTGGTGCGTCGCCAAAGAAATGCGATTTCAACGGGGCCATGAATCCCAGACCAAACCCAGCCTCTCGGTCGAGAGTGACGTCAAACGAGATCGGCAAAGAAGCCGTTACAGCCTGACGGAGTAGGTCTGCCGGCAACACCAAATCTGCACCCGATAGATCCTTGAGTAAGCCTTGGTAGAAGGCTGCCATGGCGCCCATGGTGCCGTATGCCCCGAATGCCGGATTCCACTCGGACGCAGTCTCAGGTCCCACTTCTGCAAGTAGCGGAACCGGTCTATCCATGGTGAGATCCAGCGTGGCAGAGATGCGCGGCGCAAGCTGGTCGAACTGATCGGAGCCGATACGAAGAAACAAGTCCGCAGAACTGACCTGATATGGGTCGAGCACTGCGGATCGCACATATGTGTCAAACGGTTGACCAGTAAGTTCCTCCAGAACTCGACCCAACAAAAACCAGCCGCCAAATTCGGAGTAGGCCGAGTCGCTTCCAAACCTCCAACCTGCCGGCGGCTCAGAGGCGTAGACCCAATTCTCTCGACTTCGTTCGGGCAAGATTCGCGCAAGAATCGTATTAATCACATGCAACCCAGCTGTGTGACTCAGCACCTGCTCAATGGTCCGATCGGCAATCCATGGGGTTTGCAAACCTTCAATCACATCGCCAAGCTGGTCGTTCAGGCTGAGCTCGTCCTCGGCAATCAGACGCAGCACCGCTACCGCAATCAGCGGCTTTGCGGTGCAATACAACGCAGACAGGGTCGAGGTTTGATACGGGGCGTGGAGATGTGTCTGACCAGCGGCAACATCTAACACTGTGGTTCCCGCATGGGTCACAAAAATCTGAGCACCCGTATGAAAGAACCCCTCCTCGGCTTCTCGCTCAATCCGCTCTACGAGTGATTCAAATGGTTCAGTAATGAGCACACTTCGACCGTACCCGACTCGGCGAGACAAGTTGGAAGCAATGCTCAGTTCTTACTCGCCTGCTCGGAAAGCAGCGACCGGGCAACAGCCGAAATCTGGATCTCATCCGTGCCTGCGTAGATCTGCAAAACCTTGGCATCACGCGCAAGCTGTTCGACCTCGTACTCGGCCATATACCCGTTGCCACCGAAAAGCTGCACTGCTTCAAGTGCCACTTCGGTTGCAGCTTGTGCGGCATACAGCTTGGCTGCCGAAGCTTCGGCATAGCTCATAGCAACTCCGGCAGCAGACATTTCTATGTAGCGAAACACCAAGTTTTGTAGGTTCATGCGAGCAACTTCCATCTTTGCAAGCTTGAGTTGGATCAACTGGAACTGTCCGATGGCTTGGCCAAACTGCACCCGCTCGTTGGCATAGGACAAGCTCAGTTCTAAACAGCGATCAACGATTCCGAGCGCCATAGCCGCAACACCGGCGCGCTCCATAGAGAAGGTCGCCTTAGAGGCCTCCTTGCCACGTTTGCCCTCGTAGGACTCCAGAGATTCACCAAGGAGGCGGTCAAATCCGACACGCACATCACTCAAGAAGAGTTGCCCAGTCGGTGAGGAATGAATGCCCATTTTGCGAAGAGGCTTTGACTGCTCAAGGCCAGGCATTCCTGAATCAAGAACAAACTGCACAATCTTGCGTTCTGCAGGCGGGTTCCCCTCATCGAGCTTGCAGATAAAAACGATCGTGTCTGCATGAGGGCCATTGGTAATGAATGTCTTTGAGCCGTTCAGAACAAACTCATCACCATCTAGGCGTGCAGTGGAAATCATGGAACCAAAGGCATCAGACCCCGACCCTGGCTCGGTAATAGCCCATGAGCCAACCTTGTCCATGGTGAGGAGATCCAAAGCCCATCGTTCCTTTTGCGCTGTAGTGCCCTTGCCCATGATGGCAGCAGCGGTGAGCCCCATAGACACTCCCATGGCGGTAACCATTCCCGGGCACACTCGGCAGAGTTCAATGATCGGAATCATGGTAAAGGCAATGCTGTTCGGGTCTCTAGGACCATCCGAAGCTTTTTCTACAGTTTCGCCAGCAGCAGCGGCTTTTTCGCTGGCGATTCGCTTTGCGAACGAGGAGCGCTGCATATCGCTCATACCAAAGGTTTTGAATAACTTTCGCAAGAAGTCATAAGGAGGCATGTCGCCGAATTCGAGTTCTTCTCGGTGTGGCCGAATCTCTTTATCTACAAAGTCGCGAACTGCTTGCTGCACCATCAGTTGTTCTTCGGACCACTCATACATGCGTGCACTCCCCTAGCTATTTAGTGAGTTTGATTTGTTCGTACTATGCAAACGGACAGTCAACGACTTGAACGAGTCTCTTGACCGCTCGGTCAAGTTTATGCCGCAACCGCAAAAATAACGAGTCGATTAGTTATCAAATGAGTCACGCATGGCAATGAACGGTGCAACCTCGCCCCACCATCCAAGCTCTTCGGGCATCACGGGAAGATCGCGATAGATATCTACATAGGCTGGCTCTTGCAGCAATCCATGCAGCAGCAATAACAAAGTCCATCGGGCATCAACGGTGCCACCCTCTTCGATGCCTTCAAGGGCAGTCACGTGCCCAGCTCGCATCCGCAAGTAGTTTCGCCAAGTCATAATCACATGCATCTCTGGCGCCCCGTAGGCTGCAGCATCAGCCTGCAACTCTGTCCAGTCCTGAACAATCTCGCATACCTCTCTGGCGCCATTTCGATACTGAACTTCAAGCGCTAGTGGCCCAACGGGACTACCTGTGAGTTCAAACTTCAAGCGAGCAGTTGCATCTGGAATAAGCGGCAGTTCTTTCCAGCGAGCGCTGCTCGTATCATCAAGTGGTGGAAGCATTAAGAGCTCTTGACCGACCCTCACCTGCACTGCTTCAACCTGTGCGTGGCCTGCAAGTTCGGTCGCAAACGGATCAAAGGGTTCACCCGACCGCACCAGCGCCCAGGGCCCGGGTGCAGAGTCCACAACCCAAGATTGCAGTTGCCCGCAGTCAAAGACCTGATGGTGATATGTGCTGCTGCCGTCGGCGGCAACTGACTGATGGTGCACAGTTCCAGTTGCATATTCGGGTCGAGGGTTTGTGAGCTGCCCGCCAGCTTGTTGCCGAACACT
>JBBDMQ010000260.1:0-3124 GCA_040878245.1 Microthrixaceae bacterium | reverse complement strand
GAGAGGTAGTCGGCGCAGACCGACTTACTTAGTCCCGACGACGGGACTTGGCGAGCACCACTGAAGATGTGCCAAGGCCAAGCACTGCAAGACCGGCAACCACTGCCAGCAACAGGCCGGTAGTTCCAGCAGTGGCTGCAACACCAGAGTTACCAGCGCTCACGCCGGATGGCGAGGCTGGCTTCGTGATGACTGCGTCAATCACGTGCACCACACCGTTGGATGCAACGATGTCGGCAGTTACAACTGTGGCACCGCCAACAACAAGCTTTTCTCCAACCACCTCGACGGAAACAGGTCCGCCAAGGGTTTCTACGGTGCCTCCCGCAGCAGCAATCGCAGCCTTGGAGTCAACCGCACCAGACAGAACATGCAGCTTGAGAATCTTTGCAAGGTCTCCGGTCGGGTCCGCAAGCAAAGTGTCGAGAGTGCCAGCGGGCAGAGCAGCAAATGCTGCGTTTGTAGGAGCAAACACAGTGAACGGACCAGGTCCGGACAGAGTTTCAACAAGTCCTGCAGCAGTCACGGCAGTCACAAGGGTGGAAAGCTCAGGATTGCCTTGAGCAATCTGAACAATGTTTTGGGCGTCACTACTCTGGGCTCCGGCAGTAGCGCTCAGGCCACCAATAACAACAGCTATTGCTGCAACAGTAATCAACAGTGCTTTGCGCATGATTCTCCAGTGATTTGCGGGTCGAGACAGTGCAACCCGGGATTGGACCAACTTGTATTCTTGAAGGTAGTTCGCCACGTAAGTGGTTTACGGATGCAAATTCCCTCTGTAGTTTCGCGAAATTTAGCCAAAATGCAACTTTCGCCAAGGTGAGAATCTGGTTTGACTTGCCATTCAGCAGTTTCAATCCCTGAAACAGGCCCTACCTTGGAGACATTCTGACGAGACGCTACGAGTAGAAACCCCGAGGAGGAAGAGGCCCGTGAACACCAACAAATCTGCAATTGAATATGCGGAATCAGCTCGAATCCTTATTGCTGATGATGATCGCGCCATTCGCGAATCGCTCGATCGTGTGCTTCGTCTCGAGGGCTATACCGTCGCCACTGTGCCCGACGGTGCTGCAGCGCTCGAATTTGCAAGATCTGCCCAAGTAGATCTGATGGTGCTGGATTTAATGATGCCTTCAGTAGATGGCCTGACCGTGTGTCGGGTGTTGCGCAGCGAAAACGATCGCACACCTATCTTGATGTTGACTGCCCGAACCGAGACTTCTGACCGAGTTGCAGGTTTGGATGCGGGAGCGGATGATTATCTGGCCAAGCCATTCGACCCATCTGAACTGCTCGCTCGAGTGCGAGCCTTGCTCCGTAGGGCAGTACCGCTGTCCGAGGACTCAGAGCACGCAGGCAGAGCAGGCGGTCAATCACATGGTGCAGGTAGCAGTTCAGCTGTGCTGCAAGTTGAAGATCTGCGATTGGATTCGGCAGCAAGACGTTGTTGGCGTGGAGAGCGCGAGCTTGACTTGTCCAAAACCGAATTCAACTTGCTGGAATTGTTGATGTTTAACACTGGCATTGTTTTATCTCGATCCCATATCTACGAAGAGATCTGGGAGTACGACTTTGGACCGGATTCAAAAAATTTGGCGGTCTACATCAGCTACTTGCGCCGCAAAGTGGATGACGGAGAAGTCCAAGCACTGATTCAAACTGTTCGTGGTGTTGGCTACACGTTGCGCCGACCATGAGCTTGCGAATCAAGATCGTTCTGGCACTAGTTGCACTTTCTGCAACTGCCACGGTGGCTATCGGTGTTTTCAGCTACCGCACCACCTCAAAGGTGCTCAATGAGCAAATCGATCAGTCGCTGATAGCAACTGCCAACCGACTTGCTCAGCCTGCAGGTAATCGCCGCCCCAATCCAAATAATCGGCCCAATAGATCTGATCCGCAGAATCAAGCCCAAGGCGACATTCCGTTGGCGGAGATTGCGGGCAATAGCGATTTTGCCGCTCAGATCATTCGCTCTGACGGCGTGATTCTCGCCTCGGAGAACAGACCATTAGATGGCCCCTTAGAAGTCAGCTCATCAGATGTAGAGATTGCGCAGTCAGAGTTTTCCGAACTCGCCTTTCGAACGGTGCCGATTACTGGCGGCAACTACAGACTGCTCACTGCCGGAAACGGCAACGGTAGACGCGCACTTCAAGTTGCAAGATCACTCACCGAATCTGAAGCACTACTGGCCACCCTGCGGACGCGCATCCTTCTTGCAGCGCTGTTTGTTATGGCAATTGCTGCTGCCCTTGGTTGGGTTATTGCACGACAAGTCACCCTCCGGTTAGTTCGTCTGACCTCTGCTGCAGAGCGGGTAACACAGACCGGAAGCCTTGAGGTTCAGGTACCTGTGAGCGGCTTAGATGAAACGGGCCGTTTAGGGACTGCATTTAATGAGATGCTGAGCGCCCTATCGCGCTCTAAAGGCGAACAGCAACGACTTGTACAAGACGCTGGCCACGAGTTGCGAACTCCGCTGACTAGTTTGCGTACCAACGTTTTCACCCTGCGTCGCTCAGAGGAACTGACTGCTGATCAGCGTTCGCAATTGATCACCGATTTAGAGGGCGAGACTGAAGAACTCACTCGGCTCATCAATGAGGTCGTTGAGCTTGCAACTGATCAGCGCAACGATGAACTTGCTGTCGAAGTGGTCCTTGCAGATGTACTGAGAGCCGTTGCCGACAAAGCTTCTCAACGTTCAGGTCGGCAAATTATTGTTCATGCCGATGGGACAACGCTGCGAACACAAGCGCGAGGGCTTGAACGGGCAGTTGGCAACTTGATAGAGAATGCCCTCAAGTTCGATCAGACCACCGGCGAAATCACTATGAGCTGCACCCGTGGTCGAGTTGAGGTTATTGACTCGGGCCCAGGTTTTACCGACGCTGATTTACCCTTTGTTTTTGACCGCTTTTATCGGGCAACGGCTGCTCGCAGCCAGCCTGGTTCGGGGTTGGGGTTAGCTATCGTTGCTGACTTTGTGCAACGGCAGGGAGGGACTGTGTTTGCTGAAAACCGTGAAGGTGGCGGGGCTGTAGTGGGGTTTCAGCTGGCGCTTGACTGAACAGTTGAGCCGAACAGTTGAGCCGAAATCAGCACTCATACCATT
>JBBDMQ010000259.1:0-3128 GCA_040878245.1 Microthrixaceae bacterium | reverse complement strand
TGAGGTGATCCCGTTGCGAGCCATAAACGTGTACCACTCTGCAGAGCTGCTGATTGGATTGGCGCCAGACTTTGCCATCGCTGGGCCTGCCATCTGCAAAACAGCGGCAAGTTCAAATGCCTGGCCGTTGAGTGAACCATCGTCATTCCGTCCAAAATACGACGCCTCAGGATCAGCGGGGGGATTGGTGTCCCAGCCAAGTTCCTTCATGTAGGTGTGCGTGCAGTAGGACGCATGGCCGGAGTTGTCTGCGATGACAACAGACCTGCCGGGAAAATAAGCCTCAAGTGAGTCAGCGGTAGGGGCATCACAGCCATGGAGTAATCGGTCGAGACCATTGAACATGAGTAACTCGTCAATTGGCCGGTCGGTCTGCAACTGCTTCCATAGCGCCTCAACGTCGGCAAACCTGGGGTATCCAACGTAAGGGGCGATCCAAATTGCAGGAGCCTGTGTGGACAGTCCCGACAACAGAGGATGTGAGTGGGGCTCTACGAACCCGGGCATGAGGACAGTGCTTCCTAGGTCAGTGACCGGTGCGTTAGGTAAGGCAGCTTGGCAAGCGGAAAGATCGCCCACAGCAGCAATTGTTCCGTCAGCATTCACGCCGACTGCAGTGGCTCGAGGTGTAGATTCATCCATGGTGAGGATGCTTGATGCGGTCAAAATTTTTTCGGTTGCCATGGTCCGGTCCCTGCGATTTAGGTCATCCAAGATCTCAACGGATGACAGCGATCTAGGTAATATACGTCACTGAGATATGTGATACCGGGCAACTATTAGCGAGAAGCTTCAGGTTGGATTCGGGCCTTCACTCGGTTCCACAAGTGCGATTTAGGAAGTCATGTGACAACAGCGGTTGCAGAGTCTGTCAGCGGAATTGCTTCTCTCTCAGCGGGTAGAGACAAGGCGATCATCCCAGTGCTGGGGTTTCTAGCTGCGATACAAGGCGTGGATCCGAATATTGCGAGTACAGCTCTTGTGGGAGCCAGTCGGGGTCTACAGATGTCGCCAGGCACTGTTTCTTTGGCTGCAAGTATTTCGACACTTGCCCTAGCCGCCACTGCGATCACCTCAGGAGTTCTTGCAGATCGGCTCGGGCGGCGCAGAGTGCTGCTCGCTGGGCTCTTTGCTTGCATTATTGGCGACCTCATGACTGCTGTAGCTCCCGCACCATTTATGTACCTAGCGGGTCGAATTATCGTAGGCCTAGGTTTCGGTGCCGTATACGGTGCCGCATTTGCTCTTATTCGCTTTGTGCGGACTCCTCGTCAGTTCCCGGCAGCAATGGGGATCTTTACTGCTGTCCTCGCTATCACCGCCATCACATTTACTTTCGTTGGCGGGGCTTTGGCCGGAATCAGTTGGAGGATTGCTTTTCTTGTTGTTCCATTTCTGTGCGCTATAGGCGTAGCATTGACTGTGGCAGTTGTGCCGGTTCAGCCTCGGGTTGGCGTGGGCTTGAAGGCCGACGTGGCGGGTCAGCTTCTACTCGGGGGCGCGATAGTTGGTCTCTTATTTGGCTGCTCACGATCAGGTGGCGGTCTGCTCCGCCCAGACTCCGGTGGAGCGTTACTGCTAGGGGTAGTCCTTCTTCTTGGGTTTGTGATTTGGGAGTCTAGGTATGCTGAACACTTCTTCCCGTTAGAGGTGCTTCGCAAGCCGCTTTTCTTTGCGGCAGTGTGCGCTGGATTTGTTTATAACTTCACGAACGCAATTGTTTTCCTTCAGCTCGCAAATCTGTGGCAGTACTTGCTGAAGCTGGGAGCTATGACCGTCTCGCTTTGGGAGCTCCCATTCCTTTTCTCGGGAATCGCCGGAGCCGTCATATTTGGTCGACTTATGAAGAAAGGTACGACTAACCGAAGAGCATTACTCGTGAGCGGAATCAGCACAGCGAGCGGACTGATGTTGCTTGCCTTAGCTCGTGATTCAGACACTCTGATGGGATTCCTTCCTGGGATAGTTCTGGCAGGATTCGGTTGCATGGTTGCTTCACTTCCGTATGGAAACCTGATTATTCAGGTTGCTCCCACAAAGTATTTCGGCCCTGTCACCTCTTCTCGAACGACATTTGGTCAGTTCTTCTATGCCGCCGGACTAGCGCTAGGCACTGTGTTCATTGATGGGTTGACAAAGGGCGGAACAGTGTCGCGGCTGAAGGCAGCTGGCGTGCCGCCATCACATGTTGGGGCTGGCCTTGACGCAGTGTCGGCATACGCCACAAAGGGAACAAAGGCTTCGACTGAGTTAGGTCAAAAAGCACTTGGGGCGGCGGCCCCGGCGTATGTGGCCGCCTTTGGGATCTTGATGGTCGTCACTGCAGTCCTTGTGCTGATAGCGAGTGTGATCGGTGCATACCTGCTTCGACATGAGACCACTGTGGCGACTAGCAGTTCTGAAATCTAGCGGTCGCGCATTCCTATACCCTTCATGATCTGAGGGATGTACTTCTGGACTCGGCTTGCACGGGTAGCTGATTGCTTTGCACCGGAGATGAACAGGTTGTACTCCCGCTGCCTTCCTGGTGTCAGAGCGTCAAACGCTGCGGCTAAATCCGGCGAACGGTCTAGGGCGACCTGGAGTTCTTCGGCTAGGTCGGGAGCTGGCGCAGGGCCAACCGAGAGGCCAGCTTCTTCCACTGAGATCGCTTCAGCCACAAACCGTTTCACATCCTCGGCGAACTTGATCACTTCTTCAGATGAACGAAGGTACATGCGTCGAGCGGAACGCGAATTGGGACCGTTATCTTGAAGTAGGCACTTTGGGTCGGTGAGTAACTCACCCTTGAAGAACCCAAGGGTCATGGCGTCTTTCATTTCGGTCATGATCACGATGTTTTTTCCGTCATGGCAGTAACAGGCTTGATGCCATTTCACCACTTCAGTGAGCCCGCAAGCCAAGAGCACTGGTCGAAGCGCCAACATCTCGGCTGTCCACTTGGTTGACTGATTGATGATCTTGTCCACCTCGGGATTTTGCATGCACGCATTATGGACGATGAGCGAGGCTCAAGGGTTCGGCAGTAGGGAAGGTGCACCGCATGTATTTCCTTGGTAGATCCGACTGCCATCGCCCGAATAAAGGCCTCAGAGCCCGCCATAACAATATGAAAATCAGACTTGCAA
>JBBDMQ010000258.1:0-3139 GCA_040878245.1 Microthrixaceae bacterium | reverse complement strand
CCCAAGAGGCTCCATCCATTCGGGTCAGGACCGTTTCGGCAATGCTGATCAGGTCATTCGGGTCTGGTGGCGATGCCGGGAAAGTCAACTTGCTTGCTGCATCGCTCACGATTGCATGAGTAATTGCACTCAGTACCGACAGGGTCAGTGGCTTGGCTTCTGTTCGTTCCAACGCTGTAACTGGGCCGGGCATAGCTGCCGCTAAATCATTCAGCTCGGTTGTTCCCAGAAGAGCAGGCCCCCAGCGAACCGAAAGTTCAGTGCGACCCTCCGATCCTTCTTGTTGACGACCCCTGCGACGGTTACGAATTATGGGCACGACTTGCCCCGCCGCCACAAGACGAACGGCCCATACTGCGACTCGACCTAGCCAAGTCACGCTTGAGCCAATGGCGTTATTTTCGTGACCGGCTCCGACATTCGCTAACCAGCCGATTGCATCGCCGATCGGTAACGCTAAGGCAGGTGCAGCAGTACCTGAGGGAAGTCTGACCGGCGGGTGTGAAGTCCACCCAGATGCAAGAACGCCGGCATTCTCTAAACGAGCAGCCAAATCCGCTGCATTTGCTGGGGCCGTTCCTGGTCCAGCGGCCCACACCACTAGCCTTCCCGCAGCCCAAGAAGCCTGAAGACGAATCTCGCCAGCTGACTCCAATAAGACAGGGTCGCTTCCGGATTTAGTATCGCCAACAAGTCGGTTCAGCGCCGACTCAAGCCTGTCTCGCTCCGCTTCGAAATCAGAGATGACTTGTTCACGTTCAGGAGTATTGAGGCGGCGAATAGCTACCAAATCTTCCTCTGTACGAAAGAGCAGTCGTTCAAGGGTGAACTTCCATGGACCGAGATGTTGCTCAAGCATTGCGAGCTGCTGAGAGGAGGCTTCCGCCGCGGCTGCCGCCTCAACGGCATAGGTAAACCCACTTGGTAGGTTCCCCTGGCCACTACTCACTGCGATCTGTTCCCCTAGGTTCTGCATATTCTCCTCGGCGTCTTCAACGCTGATGCCCAAACAGCACGAGAGGTCACTCCCTTCAAACTCGAGGAGTTTGAACACGACCGCTTTGCTCTAGGCATGAATCTCCGGAGCTAACCAGATGGTTTGTGATCCACTTGGTTTACTTCGGCCATCGCGGCGCCGGCTCTACTCGGAAGGAGGCTGTGCCCTGATGGGATATGTACAAAATTGAGTATAGACCACAGGTCTAGGTCAGAAAGTAGTCAGGAGTTCTCCTCATCTCCCTCTAGAGTAAAGATATGGGAAGTTCTGGTGGTAAGCCTCGTAAACCGAATCAGCACAAATTACCCAAGGTGGGTTCACCCGAGAACCTTGAGTACGACATAAAGATGAAAAAGAAAGAAGCGTTTGGCGGCTGGCCAATCCTTCTTGTTATGGGCATCCTTGTGGTTGGCTTCTTTTCTTGGATTGTTCTGACTGCGATCTGATAGCGACTAGGCCAACCGATGAGGCCAGTGATCCAGCCCAAAAATCTGGCCAAATAAATTTCTCGTGCATCTTTTCTGCATTCCAGCGACATATGAGGTAGCCTCTGACACGTTGGGACAGCCACACGGGCTTGCTCGAAAGTGAAAAGAGAAGAAGTTGGCAACAGGAACCGTTAAGTTCTTTAATTCTGAGAAGGGCTTCGGCTTCATCTCGCGTGAGCAAGGCGAGGATGTCTTCGTCCACTACTCAAACATTGAAGGAAGTGGATACAAGAGCTTGGAAGAGGGACAGCGCGTTGAATTTGACGTAGCGCCCGGTCGTAAGGGTGAAGAAGCCCAAAACGTTCGAGTCGTCTGAACCTAGACTTTCTTTGGAGGCCGCCGGCTTATAGCCGGCGGCTTTCTTATTTCTCAAATGAGGCCGGGTTTGGTTCGGTTCTCACTCGCTCTGAATGTTTGAGCATCCCCCGAGCCGAGAGGATGCTCAGCTTGCCCGTCTCTTGAAGTGTTTCTTGTTGAGCGGGATGGCAAAATCTAAGAATCGGTTATTCATTTTCCCGACCGCAGTTCCTGTTGTGTCGGCGCCGGACGAAGGAGCACCATGGGTGCGAGTCGAACAAGCTTTGAAAAATTGCAGCGCGATAGGGCCAAGAAGGCCAAGGCATCAGCAAAGAGGGATAAGCGACTCGATAAGAGTCCCGAGGACGCTCTCACTAGAGATGATGATGGAGAGATGATTGAACTCTCCTCCTTTTCAGAAGGTGATGAGATTCCCCCAGATCAACTCCTCAAGATGGTGGCTGACCTTCATAAGCAGTTCGAAGATGAAGAGATCACTTTTGAAGACTTTGAGGATCGCAAGACCGAATTGTTTGCTCTACTTTCAGTCGACTAACCGCTGTCAGTATTCCTGAAATTGTAGGCACCCTTCTTGGAATTGCTGGCTTGATCAGCCGGTCCTGCTCATTCATTGGTGGATTCCGCCACGGGTCATATTCAAAACATTAAGTGCTGATTTCACCTGAGCGGCCGACAGCTCTCCTGTTCGAGCGAGTTCCTCCTTGATACTGGTACCTCTAGTTTCTGCAAGTTGAGCGATGCTTGTTGCGATCTCGTATCCAAGAAGTGGAACTAGAGCTGTGATGAGCGCACCGGAACTCTCTGCTTGAGCCAACAGCACTGTCTCGTGCGCTTGGATGCCAGGAATAACTTTCTCCGCTAGCGATCTCGCAGCGCTACTGAGCAGGTCAATTGACCCAAGCAAATTTCGCCCGATCACGGGCATCATCACGTTGAGTTCGAAGTTGCCGGAGGCCCCGGCAAAACCAATCGCAGCGTCATTCCCAATTACTTGAGCTACAACCTGCTGAACGACCTCGGGGATAATCGGGTTGATCTTGCCAGGCATGATGGAACTTCCTGGCTGTAACGCCGGGAGCGATATTTCACCTAAGCCCGCATGCGGACCCGAGGACATCCACCGAAGATCATTCGCAATCTTATTCATGCTTACTGCAACTACTCGCAAGGCACCGCTGCATTCAACTAAGGAGTCTTGACCACCTTGCGCTTCGAAGTGATCTTTCGCCTCATACAGGTTCAGTCCCAGAACTTGGCTCAGTCTTCGAATGGTCTGATCAGCAAACCCGGGGGGCGCATTAAGTCCAGTGCCCACTGCTGTTCCCCCGAGTGGTAG
>JBBDMQ010000257.1:0-3141 GCA_040878245.1 Microthrixaceae bacterium | reverse complement strand
TTCAGTTAGATGCTGATGGCCAACATGACCCGAAGATGATTCCAGTTCTTGTTGCGGCACTTCAGTCTGCTGACTTTGTAGTGGGCAGCCGTTTTGCAACGGAGAATTCCTATGAGGTTGGACTTACTCGACGCAAGGCAATGCAGCTACTTCAGTTCTCCATGCGAGTTCTCTCAGGCCGGACCTTCACTGATACAAGTTCCGGATTTAGGGCTTTCGGCAGACCAGTATTGGAGTATTTCGCCCGCAGTTACCCGATGGAATACATGGAGTCAGTAGAGGCACTTCTTGCCGCCAACTACGAAGGATTTAGAATTGCGGAAGTTCCCGTAGAGATGCATCAGCGTGCAGGGGGTACTCCCTCAGCCATGCGGTTCAAACTTATCTATCACTACGTTCGGGTCATATTTACTATGTTCACTCGAGCAAGTCGGAGACGGGCGCCGAGCCTGAGTTCTGAGCTGGAGTCGAGTACATGAACCTCAATGCGGTTGCGCCACAATTACAACAGGTAATTTTTTCTGGTTCCACTGAGCCCGTGAGCGAGGGAGCGCTCACTACTCGTGCCCATATCTTTGTCATAGTAGCCACGCTGCTCAGCGTCTTTTTTATAATTCGATTAGTTCGTCGCCACAAGCTACGTACTAAGTACTCCTTGCTCTGGATAGTTGTTGCTATAGCGCTCGCGACTATTGCCGTGTTTCCAGGTTTACTGGAGGCAGTGTCTAGCGCAGCCGGCGTCTACTACCCGCCAGCCACGTTCTTGATCCTGTCAGTCGGATTCCTGTTTCTTGTTGTGGTGCATTTTTCTTGGGAGTTCTCTCGATCTGAGGAACGGATACGGACTCTTGCAGAAGACCTTGCACTTCTTCGCGCTGCTCATGAGAAACTCGCCGAGCAACTAGGCAAACAATCGGAAGAACTCACAGCTCACCACGAGTCACCTCTGATCGGTGACTCCTCCGAAGGTCGTTCTGATTCAGCGAGTTGAGCGGGCCACAACTATCAGCCCATCGGCTGCGTAGGGTCGGCCAAACTTGCCGAGAACTCGCTCAACACCGAGAACAAATCTGGCACCTAGCCCAAGCAACTTTACGCGTCCCTTGAGAGACTCAAACTCTTTAACTACGGGTACATAGGTGGCTACTTGTTGGGTCTCCCAACCGTGTCGCCTCAATAAATTTGTGAGGGTGTAGCAGGAGTACAACGTGACGTGATCAGGATGGTTGACTTCGTAACCGGCGAGCGCTGCTGCACCGGCATTCAACAGTCCACTTGCATTTGGAGTGGTCACCACTAGCTGCCCACCACTCTCAATCAGCGAATGAAGCCCTTCAAGAAATGAGCCACTGTCGTCCAAGTGTTCAATGATCTCTCCTGCAACAACTAGTTCGCTGGGCTCAAGTCCGAGCGCAGCCACAGCAGCATCATCAGAGCAATCCACTGCGTAGGCGATAAAGCCCAATTCTTTTGCTCGCTCTACACCAGCCTCGTCAAGATCGAGCCCAATCAGAGATTTTGCGGACTTATCGAGATGTTCATGAAGCCAGCTATCAAAATTGCTGTGGTACGCCCAACAACCGCTATCGACAAAGCCTACGTGAGTCACCCGCTTGTTTTTTGCTAACTCAACGAGGAACTCTGAGCGATCCACAATCTTGGCAGCAGGCAAGCGGTGCACCATATCTTGCTGTGTGAAATCAGGCTGGGTTGATTCAGGCTGGGTCATGTAGATACCTCTTCTTGAGCAACGGGATGAAGCGGGACTGCAGGCTCTGGACGCGGAAACAACTTGTCAGCTATCAGGCCCAGCGATACTGCAGCACACACCACAATCGTCACCTCAGCACCCGCACGATAACGAGTAATTCCAAATGTCATGGCAGCAACTGCGGTCACAAGTGCAGGCTGCATCAGAAGTGGATAGATCTTGAATTTCCTACGCTGAAGAATAAACAATCCAACTACTGCGAGCGGGGTCAGCACGAAGTAGGACCAAAGTGCCTCGCGAACCAAGAAAAATCCGCCTGCAGCTGATCCACCTGCACGACCCTCCACATATCCATCTAAGCCGATGCTCTGATCTACTCGATACAGATGCCACACGCGACCAACTCGCGCTGCGACTACCTTGGGAAGTTCCTGTGAATGATTGCTGATGTAGGTTCGAGCGATCTCTCTGTATTCGTTATCTCGCACAGAGCGATCATCAGTGGCTGGCTCAAGAATCTGCGGAGGTAGCAGGCACTTCGTATCGTAAAACCCCAAGTTGGGGCCGCTGAACGTCAGATCGCAATTACCAGCGGCCAGAGTCTGACCGGCACCGGTGCTTATCAACACAGACTGCTCAAAGCGGCCTTGGTTGTAGATCACCCAAGGGGCAAAGGCGAGTATCGGGATTAATGCCGCAAGAGCCATCTGAATGAAGCGCTCCTTCAGGGCAACGTTTCGACGCGCCATAACTACAGGAAGCAGTAAGAGCACAAACAGGAGTATTGCCTCTGGGCGCGTCATTGCTGCAACGGTCAGAGCCAGGCTGAGCAGCAAAAGATCGCGTCGGTTCGGCTGTGTCAAATATCGGTAAGTGGCCAGCAAAGACACCGCAGTTGCCAAGATAAATACAGTCTCGACCATCAGCATGCCGTCATTTATCCACATGTTCGGGTAAACAGCAGCAATAAATGCCGCTATGACCCCAACACGAACCCCGCCTAGTCGCCTACCCAGAAATGCGATCACTGCCACGCTGGCCGTTCCCAATACACACATCACCAATCGCTGCCCTTGCGGGGTGTCAATTCCTAACCAGTCAAGAAGCGCTAATACAACTACGAACCCAGGCGGATGGTCTGCGCCTTGGCTGATGATGCCCTCTTTGTAGAAGTCGAATGGGTGTAAAAAGCCTCGACCTTCGGCTACCAATTTGGCCTGGAAGTGGTACCAATAAGCATCGCCAGTTACCAACTCAACAGAGGACTGCCGGATCAGCACAAAGGCAACTCGAATGACTAGCCCGAGCAAAAGAATCGGCGACAGATATGCCCAGAAGCGCTTCTCGCTTGCTGTCTCGAGCGTCGACCTTGCTCCCTGTACAGCTAATAATGTGCTCACTCGCCCACTTTCGCCTGGCTACTCAGAGCT
>JBBDMQ010000256.1:0-3147 GCA_040878245.1 Microthrixaceae bacterium | reverse complement strand
TTTGCTCGACCAGCGCCATTGGTATCGCTAAAAAAACACAAACCGCCTGGGGCAGTTCTTCCAGCAGAGGACGCTATCCAAGGACCCGATGGGTCTGAGGTACATGGCCCTACGGGAGAGGAACACCTTGCAATACCGGTGGAGTATTCGCGTTGCCACCACACTCCAGCGGAATAGGTCAATAAGTAGTTGCCACGGGTGTAGTCATAGGTCATTGCCGGGTTTTCAATGAAGTGATACTCCCAGCCGAATTGGCGGCCAAGAATTTGGACGGGGGCACCTACGGGGTTTGCTGCTCCGTCGAGGGGTATTGAATGGATCGGTGAATCAGTGTCGCTAAAAGCCACAAGCAAGAATTGATTCCCCTGAGCGTCACTAGTGAGTTCTGGATCAAGTGCACCTCTCGCTTGATCAAGCCCGCAGGTAAAGGGCTGCGACTCTGGGACAAATGGACCTGCAGGGCTGAAGGCCCAAGCTCTGCCGACACATTGCGCATTATTCGGCTGCGGAGGATTCCGGCGATCGGCACTAAAAAACATCACCCACCGGGCACCGAACTTACCGACGGTCGGCGCCCAGAGCTGCGATGGACGAGCAACCCATGCAGCCGCAGTCGGCATTGCCTCAGTTGTCAGTAGATCCTTCTCCGAAAGGGAATACTTGCGGTTGATATCTGTTGTCTGAGTAACAGGAGCACGACGAGAGTTGTTCGACCCATACACATAAAAACGCGAATCAACTCTGAGAACTGATGGGTCTGATGTTTCTGGCAGCGAAGGAGATGAGATGGACGCTAGCTTCACAAGCGGTCCGATCGCTGGCCCACAACCAGTAGCTACAAAAGTCGAGCTACAACCCAGCGCGACTGCGGCCACAAGGCGAAAAAATGCCCAGTTTTGGCTTAATTGAGGGTTTGGTTTTCTAGTTCTCACGACACTTATCCCCCTCAAGAGAAGGTTGCTCAGCGTAGGCAGCTTACCACCCTGAGTGAGAACACGCAGCCATCAATGTTGAGGGCCTCCGCCAACATAAGCCAATAACGCTCTACAGGTACTGCCCGGTGGCTACCCGATCAATAGATCGACCACCTGCCGGATCAGCATCAAGGTGATGAACCAAAGTTCGCACATACACGATTCGCTCACCCTTCTTTCCAGAGATCTTGGCCCAATCGTCGGGATTCGTTGTGTTCGGAAGGTCTTCGTGTTCCTTATATTCCTGATGGATGGACGCAATCAGGTCCATAACTCGGATTCCTGTGCTGCCCCCAGCTAGTTGGCGCTTGATAGCTAGTTTCTTTCCACGTCGAACAACATTTTCAATCATTGCCCCAGAGGAAAAGTCTTTGAAGTACATGATCTCTTTATCGCCATTTTGATAAGTAACTTCCAAGAACTGATTCGCCTCGTCAGTTCGATACATCTCTTCGACTGCTTGCTCGATCATGACCAAAATGGCTTTATCTACGTCACCTCCGCCAAGGCGCTCAACCTCCTCAACATCAAATGGCAGTTCCGGGGTGAGGTATCGAGCAAAAATCTGAGCCGCTGCACGCTCATTCGGGCGATGAATTTTAATTTTGACGTCCAAACGACCCGGCCTCAGGATGGCAGGATCGATCAAGTCTTCACGATTTGAAGCGCCGATAACTATGACGTTCTTCAAAGTCTCGACGCCATCAATCTCTGCGAGTAACTGCGGGACAATCGTTGCTTCCATATCCGAAGAGATTCCCGTTCCCCGAGTACGAAACAGCGATTCCATTTCGTCAAAAAAGACAATGACAGGGGTGCCGTCAGCCGCCTTTTCACGAGCCCGCTGAAACACCAGACGTATATGCCGCTCTGTCTCGCCGACATACTTATTTAAAAGCTCCGGTCCTTTAATATTCAGGAAAAAACTTCGGGCTTCTCTGCCAGTTGACTCAGTAACTTTCTTGGCCAAGCTGTTGGCAACTGCTTTTGCAATCAACGTCTTACCGCAGCCGGGCGGCCCATATAACAAAATTCCCTTTGGTGCAGGCAACTGATACTCACGAAATAGGTCCTGGTGCAGAAAAGGAAGCTCAACGGCATCAGTGATCATTTCTATCTGCTCGTCCAGTCCCCCGATGTCCTCATAGGAAATATCGGGAACCTCTTCGAGGACCAATTCATCAACCTCTGGGCGTGGCAGCCGCTCAAGCAGCATCCCAGAACGAGAATCCATCAGCACGTTGTCTCCAGCACGCATCTTTTCTCCGAGCAGCTTTGTAGCCAGTTCGGCTACCCGCTCCTCGTCTGCGCGTCCCACTACCAGGGCTCGCCGGCCATCTTCGAAAAGTTCCTTAAAGGTGACGATCTCGCCAGAAGACTCTGAGTCTCGAATCATCACCACGTTATAAGCCTCGTTCAGAACCACCTCCGCCCCGCTGAAGAGCTGCTCGGGCTGAATCGCTGGAGAAACCTCGACTCGCATCTTTCGGCCAGAGGCCTGAACGTCGACGGTGCCATCCTCGTTCACGCCTAACAAAGTGGCATAAGCCGAAGGTGGTTGGGTGAGTTTGTCGACCTCGTCTCGGAGTGAGGAAATGTGATCCCTTGCCTCACGAAGCGTGTACGACAGCTTCTCGTTTTGACTAACTGCTTGCGCAAGCTGTCCCTTGGTTTCCAAAAGTCGCTCCTCGAGGGTGCGTACTCGCTTGGGTGCATCTTGCAATCTCCGCAGTAGAACGGCAACCTCATCGGTGAGCTCCGAAACTTGCTCTCGGAGCAGCTCAGAATCGCTCTCTGCGAACTCAGACTCGTTGTTGGTTTCCTGATCATCCATGGAATCCTCCGTGCTACAAGTTGGGCGAACCAATAACGCCCTCCCTCTGTCTACCTCTCATCTGCATGCTTGCGTGGACAGAACACACAGAACTCACAGAGTTGTGACGCATTTCCCCCGAGATTACCGTGCTAATTGCCGGATGTGATTAGTATGGTGATCTCAAGGTTCGTCAATCAGGTTCCCCCGAGAGCTGAAACTAAGGCAGGTAGTGACATGGGTTTGAAGGTCTGGATCGATCAGGATCTCTGCACAGGAGATGGTCTCTGCGAAGAGATCTCACCGGCTGTGTTCGCATTACTTGATGATGGCTTGGCCTATGTCAAGGAAGGCGACAAG
>JBBDMQ010000255.1:0-3151 GCA_040878245.1 Microthrixaceae bacterium | reverse complement strand
CCGAATGCCAAAATTCAATTCCCCAAAGACAGAATGTGTCGGTGGCTCAGTTCAAGCCAGATCTTGTGATCAGTATGTCTGTGTGGGAGGGCTTAGATCGAACAGTCAACGATGTTTGGTATCAGTTTGGTACAACCGAGTCGGATGAGCTGCTGACTCAGTTGTTTGCAGACATGCACGGGCGCCTGACTGCTCAAGGAGCAACTTTGGCTTATGTGCTGATGCCAGACACTGTGGCGGGGCGCAACACTCCTGCCGGCAGTCCAACCTTGCGAGATTTGTCAACCACTTCACATATGCGGGAGCTTCTTCAGCAATTCGCTTCGGTGCAAACTTCAACCACCGTTGTGGACTTTGCCTCCGTTGTGTGCCCTACTCTCCCCTGCCCAGAGAAATTTGATGGGCGCAATCTGCGGCCTATAGACGGATTACATTTCGAGGGCACTGAAAGTACGAATTACGTCGGCGACCGGCTCGCCGAATTGATATCCCAGTTGGACCTTCAACAAATCTCGCAGGATTAAACCTGAGAGCAAGAACTTTGCAACCTGAGCATTGGATGACTGAGCTAGTCAGTCCCGGGGCGACGATCGTTCTCATGCTCGCTAGCCCACTCAGCGTCATCAGGTACAACGCCACCGGGGTAGGTGCGCCTCAAGTCATCTTGGGAAGGTGGCCTTGAACTGCGCGACTCCTCGGGGAGTAATCCCGAGATTGCAGACATCACCAGCTTGGTATCTGCGTCTACATCATTATTCTGCAGCTGAACTGCCTGCCCCACGCGAATGTGAACTCGTGGCGGGCTAAGCACCTGCGTCACATTGGGGAACCGGGCGCTTCTTGGCCAAACTTGTTCAGTGCCCCATAGCCCAATCGGAATGATTGGCGCGCCCGTGGCCTGAGCCAGTCGGACCGCCCCCCACCTGCCTTGAAGTTCGGGATTGAAGAAAGCTGCTCCCCGAGGAATAGTGCCTTGTGGCATGAGTGCAACCATTTCTCCTGCAGAAAGTGCGCCCTCTGCTGCGCGAAGCGGTGCCTCAGATCCAGTCCCGCGATCGACCCGTATGCCACCCAAAGCAGTGACAACATCTCCGACTAGTGGGGCATCGAAGACCTCTTTTTTGCCCAAGAAGCGAGCAGGCCGGCCAGATCTCGCTAACAGGAAAGCGATTGCGAGTGGGTCAAAATACGAACGGTGGTTTCCAACCAGAATCGCTGCACCCTCGGTAGGTACATTTTCTAGGCCCTGGATATCAAACCGCACCCAAGGAAACAACTGCGGCTGCGCAAACATCATCAGCAAACGCTGCGGCTCCATTCCGGCAAATTTTGGAACCCCGGATGGAACATCAAAGTGCAAAATGGGCCAACGTCGAAGTAGTGCTTGGGCAACCATTCGAGGATCCGGATTTACTGCACGTGGATTTCCCACAATCGACAGCAGCGGCACGTCATAGTAACTATCTGAGTATGCATAGCTTTTGCCGAGATCTACATCGCTCTTGGTTGCCCAAGCTCGCACAGCACGAGCTTTGCCTTTACCCCACACGAACTCGCCTTCGATGCTGCCGTCGTACTCACCACTCGCTCGCCCATATCGAGTAGCAATCACATCATCAAAACCCAGCGCTTCGGCTAGGGGGGTAATCAGATCGGCTGGAGTAGTAGTTGCCATTACTAGCTTTCGACCGGCGCTCCGGTGCTCCTCGATTTCTTGAAGGGCAAAAGGCAAAACAGACTGCAGAAGGGAAGAAGTCGCTATTTCCGCGGCTTCCTCAACGAGTTCTACCGGCCAGCCACGAGCTGCGCGCGCTCCCTGGCGTGAGACAAACATTGAGGGCCAGGTTTCGCCAATCAGGTTGAACACGCCAAAAGCCACAGACTCAATCCCAGAAGTGGAAGTACTGAGCAGTCCAACTTGACGAAGTGCACTACTAATGATCGGTCCGCTAGCTCCAGCAAGCAACGTACGGTCTAAATCAAAGATGGCCGCAGTCTTGGGAATTCCCGAAGGTGGAGATGAATTCTCTGGGGCAGTTTGCATTCCCAGACAGTACTGCTCAATGGCTATAGATGCCCTGCGGACTAAATAATGAAGGGAAATAGCAGGTAAATTCACTGCAAAACGGCCGAAGGACTGGCGGGGGGAGCCAGTCCTTCAGCATTTGAGTCACCAGAGGGGGGATCCGGTGACTCTGGCTCGAGGGGGGCTTGCGCCCGCACCCTCGGCGTTTGTGTATGAGTAAAAGTTAGCCTGCAGCAAGCAATCTATCAAGTACCTTCCTGAGATAATTACTATCTTTATTTGTGATAGAAACCTCTCATGGATAGAAAGCAGCTCAAAGCCTTTGTGGCAGTCGTCGAACTCCATTCATTTTCGGCGGCTGCGAGGTCATTAGACACTGTCCAGTCGAACGTCTCTGCTCACGTTTCACGACTTGAGAAAGAACTTGGAGTAACGCTGATTGACCGCGCAACTACTGAGCCCACCGACGAGGGACGAGCAGTGCTCAGTCGAGCACGACAGATAGAAGCCGAGTTCGACGCGCTTGACTCAGACGTTGCATCACTCAGAGATGAGGTATCGGGCACTGTTCGTTTGGGGAGCATCGGCACCATTGCCCGATGGCTCATCCCCCTCCTACTCAGCGATCTAGCAGTTGAGTACCCTCTGATCTCTGTCATCGTCCTTGATGCGACCACGAGTTCTCTGGTGCTCAATTTGCTCTCAGGCGCTGTTGATTTAGCCATTGTGAACTTGCCGCTTGACGATGTGGAACTCAAGGTCGATCCGCTGTTTCGGGAGGATCGTGTCCTGATCGCACCGAATAATCATCCGCTTTATCACTATGAGTCGGTGACCCTTCAGGAATTGGTTCATCATGAACTGCTTTTAGAGTCTCCAGGTAGCCCATTTCGGATCCAACTCGAACAGGTGGCAGATGAAGAAGGCGTTCGCCTTCAACCCAAGGCTCAATTCGATGGCATGAGGCTGTTGGCTTCTTTGGTGTTTAGCGGTTTTGGCGCAGGGATTGTGCCATCTTCTGCAGCACCCGAAGGCCTTGGCGGAGAGTGGCGCAGGGTGCCCATTCGAGGTGCAGTGGGTCGTTCAGTTGGACTTGGAGTGAGGCGACGAGGGTTCCCATCAGCA
>JBBDMQ010000254.1:0-3162 GCA_040878245.1 Microthrixaceae bacterium | reverse complement strand
AGCAGGGCTTGCTCATACAGCGATCTACAACCACTTCGGATCCAAGGCCCGCTTGTTCACCGCTGTGTTCGTTGAGGTCCAAAATCGGCTCATCGAGGAGTTGGATCGGTCGGTGAGTGCTGCTCCATACGAAGCTCCTTTCCCCGGGGCGTTGCTTGACGCAATTGAAGCACTTCGAGAAGCGGACCACAGTTACGTGGAGTTCCTAGCTTCGATGTATACCGAGGTACGAAGACACCAAGAGCTTCGCTACGTGTTCCAAGGCGGACAAAACTTCCCTATTTTAGATAAATTTCGCGAACTAGCCGACGGATATATGACCGAATCAGAAGTCGAGAGCCCAGAGGATGCAAGCCCAGAGGATGCGATGTGGTTCTGGATCACATTCGCACTTGGTCTCGCTCAGCTCAGCGCCCTCGCTGACTCGTCTACCTTTGCGGGCAATCTCATGACGTTCCGTCGGCAATTCGCCCAAATTCTCCCAGCCGACAGTGCTGGCTCAACTACGGCCGGAGGCCTGAAGTCATGAACGACCCTCAAACTGTTGCTGTATTCCCATCTGATCTCAGTGAATTGACACCTGCCGTAGTGCAAGCGGCACTGCGCGAGCGCCAACCTGGGGTCTTAGTTGATTCTGTGGAAATTCTCGCCGAGAAGCTCTGTGGAGACGGGGTAGCGTCGACGGCAGATCGGGTTGAGCTGGAACTGACCTACGCAGTTGGGGCCGATACTGGACTCCCCCGTCGGATGATCCTCAAGACCATGCTTGCCTCGCCTCATGCTCCAGCTGTGATGTACGAGAATGAGGTTCGTTTTTACCGTGAACTCCGACCTTATATCGACATCGAAACTCCGGCCGTCTTCGCAAGTAACTTCGATCCCAAATCAGGACGGTTCGGCCTTCTTCTCGAAGATCTCACCGTTCGCGAAGCCCGATTTCCCTCTACTCTCGACCAGATCAGCCTTGACGAGGTGCGATCGATACTCGGGCACCTAGCAACCCTCCATGCACGCTTCTGGGACAGTCCACGATTTTCAAACGACCTGTCATGGATCGGTACTCCAGTCAACGGCGGAATGGCCGATGTCTTCGACCTGATCGGCCTAGAACTGATCGAAGACCAAGTATCTCGACACCCATTTAAAGCAGAACTGATTGCACCGCTTAGAAAAACTATCCCTCAGATGTGGGACCTACTCTGGCGTGTACAGCAGCAGCACACCGCTGCTCCGACAACCCTTCTGCACGGCGACCCCCACCTTGGTAACACGTATCTTCTGCCGGGTGGTCGGGGCGGATTGTTGGATTGGCAGCTGATGATGCGCGGTAGCTGGGCACATGACGTCACCTACTTTCTTGTCACTTCCCTTGATCCCGATACCCGTCGGGCCCACCAACGCGAACTTCTAGCCGAGTACATTGAGCTCCTGAAGGCAGCGGGTGTTCCCGATGCCCCCAAGCCCGAAGAAGCATTTGAGCACTACCGAAAAGCGGCTCTATGGGGTCTTGTTATTGGCTGGCTGATCTGCCCACCGGAAAACTACGGCGAGCCGATCACCATGGAGAACATCTCGCGTACAGTCGCTGCGGTAACGGATCTTGACACACTTGCAGCAATCGGTAACGAGGGGCGCTCATGACTGACTTGGCACATGAAATGATGGACGGTCAGATACACAACGCTGAACGAGTTGCAGACCTGATCGCTATTCAGAGTCTTGCGACCGCCTATGCCCACGCGATAGACGATCTTGACTGGCCACGCTGGACGTCGCTCTTTCTCCCATATGCACACATCGATTACACCTCTGCTGGTGGCATCGAAGGCACCCCCGCCGAGCTTGCTGAATGGATGCCATCGGCTCTCTCGATCTTCGATTTTTGCATGCACACGACCTCAACCCATGAGATCTGCTTGACGAGTTCAGACACAGCGACTGGTCGAGTTCATGTGTTTAACCGCAACGGAGTCCACTGGGAAGGACGTCCCGAGATCTTGGATGTTGGAGCTGTCTACCATGATAGCTACCGGCGCGTCGGTGCTACCTGGCGGTTCTCAGCCCGTGTGGAGCACACCACTTACATCACTGGAGGGGCGTTCGCCGACATGATTCGAGAAGCAGCTATTGCTTCCACCCCAGACGGGCGACGGCCGCCATTCGGCTAGGAAGCACCATCATGACAGGCTGAATTGTATTCACTACCAGAATCCACGGCCGAAGGTTCTTTCGCATGTCCACCGTGAAATGAGTGCCCGGGGCGGGACTCGAACCCGCACGGAGGTTTCCCTCCCGAGGGGTTTAAGCCCTCTGCGTCTGCCATTCCGCCACCCGGGCGAGTCGGACCATGAGTCCGGTTGGACCATAGTACGACGCGACGACCATGCGACAAGACTTGCAGAGTCGCTGATGCCTGAAGAAGCGGAATTAAGCAACCTTGTCAGCCATGTGATCTGGCAGAACTCGATGTCGGCCTCGATCCACTGCAACCCGAGCAGACACGGGGGCGAGCCTCAAGGCGGAACTACGAAGAACTCGATTTGACGGTGAACCTTCAGATCCTTGAGAGTCAAGAGCCGACCAGGCAGCCCGTCGAAACTGATCAGCTGTAACGCCAACGAGTCTGTTGGCCACCACGACCCCCTCAATGACATCACCCTGAATAGCTGCAAACGGCCGACCTTCTCGGCGGATTGCAATCACGACTGAGCCATTCCGGTGGCGCTGCATCGAACGATCAAGGCCTAAAATTCGCGGTGGCGACCTAAAAGCTGGGGGATTCAGTCCTTCGCTCCTTGACAGCTCAACGATCCTCCGAACGCAATCCGAAAAATCGGCGACTGAGCACTCAGAGGAGTTTGAAGAGGAAGCGTTGAGAGCAGTCGAGGTCATATCAACATTGTTCAGTATGGGTGTGACACTGAGTAAGTAACCAGATAGCTCCCAAGTCTGATGGAGCAGATGTAAAGAATCTCTTCTGTTCCGAATCTGATCTGGCAGAGTCCTAGCGCGCAGGGCAAGCTTGTGTGAGATTCTCGGGCGGGCTTCGCATTGCCCCTTTGCAATTAAGTTAGGTGAGTATGTCGACAATCAAGATTCATTGGTTTTTACCAACAGGGGGCGATAGTCGAGACATACTGCCAACTGGAGCAGATGCACACC
>JBBDMQ010000253.1:0-3170 GCA_040878245.1 Microthrixaceae bacterium | reverse complement strand
GGTTGTGCATGATGGCCGCGCTATTGGCATCACTGCACGCGACCTACTGACTGGAGAGATCAGCGCACATTCTGCACACGCAGTTGTGTTGGCGACTGGCGGCTACGGCAACGTCTACTTCCTGTCTACCAACGCCAAAGCATGCAATGTGACAGCCACATGGCGGGCACACAAAAAGGGAGCAGCCTTTGCTAACCCTTGCTTCACGCAAATCCACCCAACCTGTATTCCTCCGGCTGACGAGTTCCAGTCCAAGCTCACATTGATGTCTGAGTCGCTGCGAAACGACGGACGCATTTGGGTACCTTCGGGCGCAGAAGAGACTCGTGGCGCAGCCGACATTGAAGAGTCCGAACGTGATTACTTCTTGGAGCGCAAGTATCCGGCATTTGGCAACTTGGTTCCCCGTGACGTGGCCTCGAGAAACGCCAAAATTGTGGTGGATGAAGGCCGAGGCGTTGGTTCACTGAAGAACGGCGTTTACCTAGATTTCGCCGACTCGATTAGCCGCCTTGGCAAGGACACCATCAAGGCCCGCTACGGCAACTTGTTTGATATGTACGAACGGATCACAGGGGAAGACCCCTATAGCGTTCCGATGCGCATCTACCCGGCAACCCACTACACCATGGGCGGGCTTTGGGTTGACTACAACCTTCAAACCACCGTGCCAGGGCTGTTTGCCCTAGGCGAGGCCAACTTTAGCGACCATGGCGCCAACCGCTTGGGTGCTTCGGCGCTCATGCAGGGCTTAGCTGATGGCTACTTCGTGGCCCCAGCAACAGTAGCGGGCTACCTGTCTGGGCTTCTGGGTGACGCAGCGGTTGAAACCTCCCATCAGGCGTTCACGAGCTCGCTTGAATCAACTCAAGACACCGTGAACCGGATAATGGCAATCAAGGGCACCAAGACCCCCGACCACTTCCATCGTGAACTCGGCAAATTGGTGTGGGATTTCTGCGGCATGAGTCGTAATCGAGTTGGACTCGAAAAAGCTCTTCAGGAAATTCCTGCACTACGTGAGGAGTTTTGGTCAGAGGTCAAGGTGTTGGGCTCTGGGAATGGCTTTAATCAGTCGCTCGAAAAGGCACTGCGCGTTGCAGACTTTATGGAGATGGCTGAGCTCAAGGTGAGCGATGCGCTACACCGTGAGGAATCCTGCGGCGGTCACTTCCGTGAGGAGCATCAGACCCCAGAGGGCGAAGCACTTCGAGATGATGAAGACTTTGCTTACGTGGCCGCTTGGGAATACGGCGGCCCCGACATTCACAAGCACTCAATCCTAAATAAAGAACCGCTGATCTTTGACAACGTGAAGTTGTCTCAGCGCAGCTACAAGTAAAAAGTACGAGAAGAAAACGGCGCTAGCAGTAGTTAGCCCGTTCAAGGGAAGAAGAACAATTGTGAGTACCACCCTGAATCTGAAGCTCAAGATCTGGCGGCAGGAATCTGCCGAGGACATCGGTGCGTTTGAGAATTATAAAGTTCAAGTTGCGGACGATGCCTCGTTTTTAGAGATGTTGGATTATGTCAACGAAGGACTGATTTTAGAGGACCGTGAGCCGATTGCTTTCGATCACGATTGCCGAGAAGGAATCTGCGGCAGCTGCAGTCTGATGATTGACGGCCAGGCTCATGGTCCCCAGAAAGGCACTGCCACCTGCCAGCTCTTTATGCGCAAATACTCCGACGGCGACGAGATCGTGGTTGAGCCATGGCGTGCCGCAGGGTTTCCGCTCGTTAAGGACCTAGCGGTAAACCGTGCCGCATTTGACCGCATCATCGAGGCTGGCGGGTACATCTCGGTCAACACTGGGGCTGCCCCAGATGCCAACATCACTTTGGTGCCTAAAGAGGCTGCCGACGCGGCCATGGATGCCGCGGCTTGTATCGGCTGCGGCGCCTGTGTTGCAGCCTGCCCGAACTCGGCTGGCAACCTGTTTACTGCGGCCAAATTACAGCACCTCAACCTGCTACCGCAGGGCCAACCCGAACGGCTTGCCCGCACCGAAGCAATGGTGCACAAGATGGAGGAGTTCTTTGGCTCCTGCACCAACCACGGCGAGTGCCAAGAGGCCTGCCCCAAAGAAATTTCGGTTGACTTCATTGCAATGATGAACCGGGATTACCTCAAGGCAAAACGGGTAAATCGAAAGCGTTTCGGCCAAAGAAAGTTTGCCTAATATAACCTTTGCAAAATGAGGACTCAGGACCCGCAAATTGATGGTCCTCAGGTACTCATTCCAGGCTCAGATTTTTTACTCTCCGGGCTGGGACGACTTATGTTGCTCCTCGGGTTTGTAGTCCTGGTACTGCTTTTGGTTCTAGCCGCCCGCCGAAAGAAATTGGGGCGCAAACTCCCATTGTTCGGCGCTTCTGCACTGCTAGTGATTGGGCTTGCCCTGACAGTTGCGTACTTGCCGCCACCATTCTTTGTGCCCGAGTTTCCAGCCCTGCCAGCCCTACTTCCGGCCGAAGCGCTGTTCTATCGTCCTATCAGTGATTTACCCGTTGCAGCTCAAAGTGCACAATGGATTGACTCTCAAAACGGGCAAAGTTTAAGTGCTGGGTTTCGCGGATCTGTAACAGATGGAGTGGCCTTTGGCCTGCCGTTTAATCTGGTTGATGCGCAAACTGACCTGAACTCGGTCGAGCTCACCCAATATCCGGCCGCATCATTTGCCGGGCCCTATCCAATTACCGACCCTGCCTATATCGAAGGGCTCCCCACCTATCACTTTGATCAGCATTACCTAGCGGTCGACCTTGAACGTCGGCAGGCTTGGGAGCTTATTGCGATCCGTTCTTGGTTTGGGCACTGGCAAGCGGGCGCTGGTGCAACATGGAGTATGGACTCATTGGACTATCCAACAGGATCAACCATTGCTGCCAGAATGCCTCTACTGCCAGGGACTATTACCTTTGAAGAGGTGCAGTCAGGAGCTATCGACCACGTTATTTTGGGCTCTACTTCAATCTCTGCTCCCGGCAAGTTTGTATGGCCAGCTCGGGGTGGCGATGGCGTGTCTTCCGACCCGAACGCCCCGCCCATGGGTGCTTGGCTCAGGCTTTCGGCGGATGCCGATCTGAGCGGCCTTGGGCCTCAATCAAGAGTGGTGGCACAAGCCGCACAGAAGTACGGCGTGATTCTGTCCGACACAGGGCCTGGC
>JBBDMQ010000252.1:0-3176 GCA_040878245.1 Microthrixaceae bacterium | reverse complement strand
TTGAGACCTATCGGCAAGTCGATGGGTCAGTCAAAATTCCGGACTTACTGTTGCCTTATATGCGAGGCGAAACAAGTATCTCTGCTGGTTCTCGGTCTGGAACAGGGTTTGGAATGGGGTCTGGAATGGGGTCTGGAATGGTAACTAGCCAAGATGGCTGAGATTCATGAATCCGAAGCGCCTGTTCATTATCTAGATGAAGTTATTTATCTAGATATTGAGCTCCCGCCACAAGGGGAGCCACCCGAAGATATTGGTAGCTCGCACCCTATGCGGGAGATTACCGAGGCAGTAGCTGACGATCCGAAGTCGTGGACTCCGGAAATTTCGCAGCAGGTAGCGGGATTTTTTGATGAGATGGCAAGTAGTTGGGCCGCATCTGGGAATAGGGCTCGTGGGCAAGTGGTCTTGCAGGATTTGTTATCACGGGCCGGATTATTGCGGGCGGGATTATTGGGAGGAGTAGTGGTGGAGCTCGGCGCTGGAACGGGGTCTGGAACGGCTTTGTTGAATCAGCATTTCGAGCATGTGATTGCAGGGGATTTGTCTTCTGAGATGATCAAGCGGTTACCAGCTCAATTAGCAAACAGGGTGCAGTTGGACTCGAGTGCGCTGCCCTTTGCAACTGGAAGTGTCCAGACTCTGGCCTGCGTCAATATGATTTTGTTTGCCGATGAAGTGGTTCGAGTGCTGGCAGCTGACGGAGTATTGATTTGGGTGAACTCAATTGGGAATAGAACCCCAATCCACTTGTCAGCCAGTCGGATTGCGCAAGTGCTCTCGACACAGGTGCAGGAGCTTGACCTAGGCGGCGGGTTTAAAGTGACAGCCTCCGAGGCAGAGTGGGGAACTTGGGTAATTGCAGAGCGGTATTTGTAAGAGCTAAATGCCAGGCTGCGATGGACTTTTAAAACCGGCTTATAACGAAAGTGTTCCTTCGGATAGCTCAATACGCGTTCGACACGGATCCAAATGTGGCGCTGATGGGGGCGGACTCGATCCGACGTGGCTTGGGTGATCGCCGGGGTCCGATCCCCGCTGACAGATAGAAGGGGGGTCGGCAAACTACGAGGATGAATCATCCTTTGCGGAAGCCATTTCTGCATCCAGAGTATTTGCGGGGGGCGAATTTGCGATATTGCCTGCTGACGTTGCTTTCTGACTCCGTGAGGCCTCGCACTATCACCGAGCTCAGAGTGGACCTCGAGAGGCTGGGGTTGAACGTGGGCGGCAGCGATCCAAACAAAGTCATCGCTGACGTGCTGCGCTACGAGTTGGGTTTGGGTCGGGTGCGCCGCACCGGTAGGGGTCGATATGAGTCAGGATTCCGACCGAACACAACCGTGCGGAGACATCGGGCCAGACTCAGGGACCTAGTGGCCAAATCCATAGAAAATCGCAAGTCAGAACAGGACTTTTCGTTATAAGCCGGTTTTAAATGACTGCTGTCAGGCCGGAGCGTACCCAAGCAAAAATTTAGGGCACGAGCCTACCTAAGAAGGCTTCACTAGTGAGCCAAATCAATCCAGCGGAACAGGTAACCCCAATAGCAATGCTCCGCCATCTTCGATCAGTCCACAGAGCTAAAGCAACAATGAATGGCGGGACAAGCAGACCGTACCTCCCGAGGGAATCTGTAACCTGGGAGGAGAGCAGCAAGAGCAGCGAAACGCCAGAGTATGCAACCCACGAGACAGGCAGCGAGACATGCAGCGAGACATGCAGCGAGACAGGCAACGAGACAGGCAACGACCCAGCCTGAGACCGTATTCCCAAGACCATGAAGAGGAAAAGTAGTAAAAACACAATCATGAACCCGAGGTTGTAAACGTCGCGAAAATTACCTCTGAATATCTCGCCAACCGGTTCCAACACTCGTGTAATCGGATCTTGAAAACCTCCCCGTAGCTGTTGTTGTAAACGGAGCGGTAGTAAGAATTCCCGAGTGGAACGTTCAATCCACAGAAGTGCCAGCCCTAGCCCTACAAACGGGCCACCGAGCCCAATCACCCACTTCCACCAGCTCGGTCGAGGCCGAGCTCGAATCAACTCAATGGCAATTGGAATCAGAAGCAGGCCACCAACTGGTCGGATGCTTGCCGCAAGTAGCGCAAGACTCCCAGCAAAAACAAAGTTGCGCCGCTGGAGGGCTAGCAGAGCGCCAGCTACGACGAGTAGGGCCAAGCCTTCGGAATAGGCGAAGGCCAAAACAAAAGCCGCAGGAAATATTGCGACCAGCACCGCTGAACGATTCGCAGCAGGATGATCATCTCCAAGAACTTCTGTCACGAGTTTCCAGAGAACCCAAGCCCCTAAAAATGCGGCGAGATTGGCGATTGCTATCAGAGCCCAATCTGCATGACCGCCTATGAGCGGGCCAATAAGTCTGCCTAAGGCAGGATAAACCGGAAAAAATCTTGCCTCCTCTCCTAAGATTCCGCTGCTACCACCAGCTCCGCTTAAACCACTGAGCTGTGGTCGGGAGTACCACTGCTGTGCCAAGCCCCGGTAGAACGCGCCGTCCCACATAAACCAGCCCTGCTGAAGTGACGTTGGTCGAGACATGCCTGAAGCGAGCGGTACCTCCATGCGGTCCACCAGCAGATTCGCAGTTGCGTAACCACTGGCGATGCATAATCGTGCCCAGACCCATCCGAGGCACACTGCAGGAAGACCGGCAAGCCATCTGCTCTGGCTCGGAACCCCAATCCTCAAGTGAGGCTCAGTCCTTGGGTCAGGCTCAATCCTTGGGTCAGGCTCAGTCACTAGCTAGCAGTCCGTCAGGTCTTAGGCGTAAATGCCCAGAGGTTGGCTGACTCATCCAGACCACTGTCATCAATCGCCACAATCAGGTTCTGATCGCGATCTGCGGCCAGTGTTGCTAGCAATGTCTCACATTGCCCTTCATAAGTCTTATACTTAGGACTTTCCACCACATACACGACGGCATCTTTCGGAATTCGATCAGAGACCTTGTCAAGAAACGCAGCAGGACTTGCAGCTGAATTACGTTCCGCGTAATCGACCCAATCAATAAATCTAGGATCGCCACCTGTGGGGTACGGAATGACGTCTCCGCTGGTGCTTCCGCTAGATAAGACTGCCCCGCTAGATAAGACTGCCCCGCTAGATAAGTTGTTGAGTTCTCGCTGCAAAGACACCCCAAGTTGATCGGG
>JBBDMQ010000251.1:0-3194 GCA_040878245.1 Microthrixaceae bacterium | reverse complement strand
CTGGGGTTCGCCAGGCACGAGCCCGCTCTGGGACGGACGCAACGAACTTGCCGCAGAAGGTCGGGCGTACGTCTGTCAAAATTCTACCTGCCTTGAACCGGCCGCTACCGTGCAAGATCTCGTCAGGCAGCTTCAGAACTGAGCAGCCGCAGTTCAGGCCGTTCTGCTTGGTTACCAGCGCTGATAGTGAATCAGGCTGTCTGGTTGTGGGCGTGCTGCTCTAGCCGAGCTAGAGGGCTTCCGGCCATGTGCCGCAGGCCAACCCAAAGCGATTGTCCCGAGCGCCCGGCAGTTTTTAGGCAGGCAGAAGGATTCCGCAATCGCCGGCTCATGCCCAAACTGTCCAAAGAACAACGCACCCAACCCAGCGGCCTCCGCCGCAAGCAGCAGAGCCATAACTGCCGCTCCACCATCGATATACCAGTAGGGCACACCCCAAGCTTGCACGTCTGCACCTAACCCCGAGTCTGCTTTATCCTTTGCGGAATACCGCTCAAGATAAGCTTCAGAGCTCACCGTTGGAATTACTAGCACTGCTGCGTTCAGAAGCCCCGGCCAAGCAAAGTTGCTGCGTCTTGCAACAGGCAGCGTCAGATCCCAATACTGCTGCACTTGTTCCTCGGTAAGCACTAACAATTCAAGTGCAGACGTATTACCAGCAGCAGGTCCCCTAAAGGCCGCACGGAGCACAGATGTGAGTAGTTCAGCCTGTATTGGCTCAGTGAGAAAGTCCCTGCACATTCGACGGGACCGAAGAACCGAGTCAAAACTTGGTCCGTCGGAGACCTCTTGAGAAGTCACCCGTGTTTGAGGAGTTCCTCGGCCATAGCCCAGCCGCAGACCACTACGCAATCGCCTCGGTCATCATCCAAATGTGTGAACTGAGCAGCGACGGCAACGTCGATGGTGTCTGGTTTGAGGGATTCGTGGTCAAGTACAAGCGGGGGTGATCCGTCGCCGGTGATGGTGAACACTGTGTCGTTATAGCGCTTTGCTTCAATCCCAAAACGTTTGACAAGGCGACGGCCCCAAGCTCGCTCTTCTCCGGACGGCTTGTGGTCGGGTCGAGGAACAATATCGCTGAGCAAACGAAACCCCTCAAGGGCTCCAGCATCACTCATTCGAGTTCCAAGAAGAACATCCTCATCGGGGAAGGCCATAAGGGCACGCCGAAAGTTGTCTCCGATCAAGGCCTTGAGCGTGGCATCTCGTTTTGAAGTGCGCTTGACAGCCGCCACGCCCAACAAGATGCAAGGTGTACCACCGATGCGCTCAAGGGTAGAGAAGGAAAAACCACGCAGCAGGTTACCGTCGCGCACCAAAGTGACGAGCACCCAAACATCTACCTGCTTAGAGAGTTCACCTACTCCGTAGCAGTGCCCGCCATCAGCACAGATATCGGCCATCTCGGCCAGCTCCGAGTCGCTGAGGGCATTGCAATCTTTTGTCGTGACGTCCAGCGCCATGCACGGCTCCCAATACGGTGATGCAAATGTGGTGGTACTAGTTCAGTCGAAAACAGTCCCTCAACGCAAACCGTGGGTTACATTCGCGCCATCTGCGGCAGTGTGCCGAGCTATACCACCACGGCTTCATGGCCTAAAAGCGCTCGCAACTCGCCTATCAGTCCGCTTTGAGTACTCACCATGTATTGATCAGGCAACTGCAACACATGAGTCTCATCAATCAGCAAAATTACTTGCGAGCTTCCAGGGAAGTCTAGAAATAGCTCCTTCAGGCGCTCCACCGTGGAATCGTTCAGGCGGGTTGGACTGAGATGTATTCGCAGGGGTGGGTCGGTCTCTGGCATTGCGTCAAAGATCTCTATATCTGTTGCTATCAACTTGGGAGTGTCGTCACGCTTATCGACCCGGCCACCGATGAGCACCACGGCATCTTCTGTCAACAAGTGGCCAATCTCGGTCATCGTTCGTGGAAACACCATGACCTCTACTGCGCCCTGCAGATCTTCAAGAGTGAAAACCGCCATCAGGTCGCCTTTCTTGGTCCACTTGCGTTGCAAAGCAGAAATCACACCACCCACAGTGCGACGAACACCATCCTCAACTTCTGCCTCAAAGAGTTCGGCAAGTGTGCAATCGGTCTTTTTACTGAGGGCCCTCTCGGCCCCGAGCAACGGATGATCAGAGACATACATACCCAACATCTCTTTCTCAAAAGCCAGTCGCTGCTTCTTCTCAAAGTCGTTGGTTGGAATAGCTACGCGTTCATCAAAAGCTGGCGCCTCGGCCTCTGCTTCTGCAAACAGAGACATCACACCCATCTCATGCTCTTTGCGGCGAGCAACTGTCTGATCAATTATTTGCTCATAGGCCGTCAGCAGACCTTGACGGGAATGCCCCATTGAGTCAAAGGAGCCAGCCTTAATAAGGGCCTCAATAGTCTTTTTGTTAAGTACCTGTGTATTGACCCGCTGGCTAAAATCATAGAAGTCGGTAAACCGCCCAGACTCCTCTCGCTCAGACACGATGTGAGCAACAAGTCCCGCTCCGACGTTTCTCACCGCAGACAGGCCAAAAAGTATGCGCAGCTCCTCAGCCCCATCATCTGCTGTTGAAATGACAGGGGTGAAATCAGTAGTGGAACCATTGACATCTGGTACCACAACCTCGATTCCCATGGCCCTGCACTCAGCAAGAAAGATGGCTGCCTTATCTAACGAGGTTCGAACACTGGTGAGTAGTGCGGCGAGAAATTCGGCTGGGTAGTTAGCTTTGAGATAGGCGGTTTGGTATGCAATGTACGCATATCCATAGGCATGAGATTTGTTGAATGCGTAATCAGCGAATGGCTCGATGATGTCGAACCAAGCGGTACCTAACTCCTCGCCGTACCCTGTAGTCACGCATCCCGCAGTAAATTTAATTCGTTCCCGGCCAATGAGTTCTTTGTCTTTCTTACCGCAGGCCTTTCGCAGATTGTCCGCCTCTGCAAGCGTGTACCCAGCGAATTTCTGAGCAATACGCATCATCGACTCTTGGTACACCATGAGTGCATAGGTGTCGCCGAGTACCTCTTGAGCGTCGGGGTGAAGGTACTCAACTGGTTTGCGGCCGTTCTTGCGGTCGGCATAGTCGTAATGCATATTTGCTGCCATCGGACCCGGCCGATAGAGGGCCACCAGTGCTGCGACATCTTCAAACTCAGTAGGCGCAAGGGCGCGCATGAGTGCA
>JBBDMQ010000250.1:0-3208 GCA_040878245.1 Microthrixaceae bacterium | reverse complement strand
CTCCTTGCGGGAATATTTCGGCCAATTGCAGGATGATCTCGTTCGGCATCCTGATGCATCCGTTCGATACATCGGTACCAATCTTTCCTGGATTGTTCGTACCGTGCAGGGCAACTACTGGTGCACCGGTCGCAAACTCATCCATCATTTCGCTATAACCGTTTGTTGCCAAAGCAACTGGCCCATATGCACCTGCCGGATTTTTTTGCGGCACGATATCTGTGACATAAAACAGACCGGTCGGTGTTTGAGTATTTGCTGCTCCCGCCACAATCTGGGTTTGAGCAACCACCTTGTCGCCATCAAATGCAACGAGCAAATTGGTAGTGAGATCCACTTCAATTCGTTTCTGCGTAGACGACAGGTCCACATCACGAATCGCAACGTAGCCTTCCGTGTGATTCGGCCGGAGCGGTAGAAGCACTTTGAGCCAATCCCCTCTCCGCTCCGAAACAAGCATGGTGAATGGTTGCGGTGGCGAATAAGGGCCAGGATTATCAAACTCCCAGCCCTCAGCCGTTGACCTTCGCCCCTGTATTGGCGCCTCTATCGTTGGCAACGCTCTGCGCGGGTCAAGCCCATCTTGGCTAAATGGCGGAACTGTCACGGTGGTCGTGTAGAGCGACACCCGCTTTGCCGAATCCCACCCTTCGGGTTTGTTTGCAAGCACCTTGAGCGGGGTCACGCTTGACTTGGCAGTAGCGATTTCAAAGTTGTCAGATACAACTTCTGGAACCGAAGAGGTGCCGGGTCGCCCGTTGCTATCTTTGGATTTTGAGGGGTCTATGGGAGCTGGTCGGAAGATAAGCACGGCAAGGAGTACGGCGATCAGAACTGCGCCTACCACTGCTGCTACGAATAAACGAAAGTTGGTGACCCGAATATAGGGGGGCAGCTTGTCCGGTTGCTCCGGTTGCTCTGGTTGCTCCGGCTCTTCTAACTCTGCGGCCGATAGTCCTGTTTCGGGTTCAAGAGCATTTTGTAGAGCTGTATCTGCAGTGGAATCTGTCAGCTCGCTCTCTTCGTCCATAGCGTTCCCCTAGTTGTTCTTCCACTGTTCTACGACGTTTGTATTCTAGGACGCAGTGCGCCTTGGTGCCCACGTTGAACTGGGTTGCTGATAGCCCTCGCAGATTTGTGGTGAGGTGATGTACGGATACCCAGGTGGGCTGATCAACCTGTGAAAAACGCATCGGAAGAGAACTCTGCAAGTTGTTCACAACAACTATCCTATGAACGGTGACTGATCAGGTGCGTGTCCGATTTGCCCCCTCTCCTACGGGATACCTTCACCTTGGCAGCGCCAGAGCTGCACTCTTTAATTGGCTTGCCGCCCGCCATATGGGTGGTGCCTTCCTACTCCGTATCGAAGATACTGACCTTGATCGGTCTAAGCCGGAACTGATTGAGGTGATCTACCAAGGCCTGCAGTGGCTTGGCTTGGATTGGGACGAGGAGCCTGTTCTGCAGTCCGGTCGCAATGCCGAGCATCAGCTCGCAGTAGATCAGTTGCTCGAAGTCGGAGCGGCGTACTGGTCCTCTGCAGTCGCCGAGGAGGACCGAGCTGCATTTGGCAATAAAGCCTATGACCCAGCAGATCGTGACCGGAACCTTGGTCCTGGCCAGGGACGTGCTGTTCGATTCCGTGTCCCGCAAGAGGGAGTCACAAGCTGGAATGACCTGATTCGCGGAGAGATCAGCGTGGAGCATGCCAATATCGAAGACTTCGTGATCCGCCGCGCAAACGGCACACCAACTTTCTTTCTGGCGAATGCTAGTGATGATGCTTTCATGGGAATTACCCACGTGATTCGTGGCGAAGACTTGATCAACGTGACACCCAAGTACCTGCTCCTTCGCCAAGCGATGCAGATACCAGGTGCATTGCCGGAGTTTGCTCACATGCCACTTATTGTGAACGAGCAGCGTAAGAAACTTTCGAAGCGTCGCGACGACGTATCGCTGATGGACTACAAAGATCGAGGTTTTCTTCCCGAAGCAATGGTCAACTATTTATCGACTCTTGGATGGGGCCCCACCGATGGCCAAGAGGTGCGTCTTGATCCGCTAAACCTGACCGATGGGTTTCCAACGATGTTCGAGATTTCCCAGGTGAGTTCGAGCCCAGCATTCTTTGACACCAAAAAGCTTCTGTTTGTGAATGCAGAACATCTTCGAGCGCTCACAGTTCAGGAGTTCGCTGAGCGCTCAGAGCCGTTTATCGCTCAAGCCTCTTGGTATGAGCGATTCAACGCCGACCCCTTAAACGCCGATCGGCTAATGCAGATTTTGCCCGAGGTTCAAACTCGAGTTGAAACTCTTGCCGAGGTCCCTGGATATGTAGATTTTCTGTTTCTGCAGGACCCAGAGTTCGACGAGGCTGCATGGACTAAAGCTATGGTCGCAGACTCACCTATTTGGCTATCTGCGTGCATTGAGGGGCTTGCTCAGTGGGGGTGGACGGCTCCTGAGCTCTACGAGTCCTTTATGGCGCTTGCCGAGCAGATGGGCGCCAACCGACGCAAGTTCCAGGCACCAGTACGCGTGGCCATCACGGGTCGAAGTGTTGGACCCCCGTTGTTTGAGTCCATGCAAATTCTTGGCCGGCCTGAAGTGCTTCGCCGCTTACAGGTTGCCCTGAGTCGCGTACAACAGACAGCTTGAGATTGACGAGATGCTGCGATTAGTTCGCCGACTAGTTGCCTTGTTCCTCGCTGCGGTTCTTGTCTATCTTGCCGTCACCGCAGCGCAGGTTTATGCGGCCTCGAGCTCAGATCAGCGGCGAGATTCGGATGCAATCGTCGTGCTTGGCGCCGCTCAATACGATGGACGACCAAGTCCCGTGTTACAACGCCGACTCGATCATGCCCTGATGCTCTATCAGAGCGGTGTTGCCCCAAAACTCGTATTGACGGGTTCAAAGCTGCCAGCAGATCGTTTTACTGAGGCATATGCAGGGTATAAATATCTCATTCAGGCGGGTGTGCCCGAGAGCGACCTGATCCTTGTAGATACTGGAACGAGTAGCTGGGAATCTCTTGCAGCTGCCAAGAGAGTTTTGCGACAAGACAACCTCACTCGTCTGACACTCGTGTCAGACAGGTACCACAATCGCAGGCTTCAGAGCATTTCCGGGGAACTTGGAATTGACGATCAAGTCTCACCAACCTCGGGCTCTCCGACTCCAAAGCAACTATCTAGCGAAACT
>JBBDMQ010000249.1:0-17749 GCA_040878245.1 Microthrixaceae bacterium | reverse complement strand
TACTGCTCAGATGTTGCAGGAATTGATCATCAACATATCTGCAGACCACCCCGATTGATATAGGTCGAATGGCCCAGCTTGATAGGTATTTGTCATACCTACGACAACTCTTTAGGGCAATGAACCACAAGATCAAGGCTATTTCAAACAATTTGGCAGAGGCATGCCTCATTATTAGGTAATACATCCCAGTCCCTAGCAATTCCGGCAAAAGACCTGTACATAGATAATTATGGCAGCAGACAAGACAATTAAAAGCGGGTCACAATCTGATCGGTGCCTTCCCGGCATGCGAAAGTTCGGTACTGATCGGGATTTCACCCCACTCCCGGCAGTAGCTGCACCCCCATCTCGTAGAGCAGTCAGTGGCGCAAGATTCGCAATAGTTTTGACGCTTGCCGCATGGATTGCCTATGCAATCGATCAGTTTTATCGAATTGGACAGAACCCAATATCGGTCAGAACAGTGCTCGACACATTCACATACTTTGTTTTGGTCACTTTGCTGACGGCCTCTGCAGTTGCATACCTGTTGACTCGATTGGGTTACCTCTATCGGATTCGTGATCATCAACGGATTCCGCGAACCGCTATCGATGACTTCTATTCAGAACATATGCCGACTCTGACTGCCATCATTCCGTCCTTTAAAGAGGACTACCGAGTGATTCGACAGACTCTTCTTTCAGCTGCCCTCCAGGAATACCCGTATATGCGCATCGTCCTTCTGATCGACGATCCTCCCTACCCCACCGACCCAGCAGACATCGAGCGACTTCAAGCAGCGAGAGATCTTCCCGAGGAGATTCAAAACCTTCTCGGCAAGCTACGGAAAAGATTTGAGGACGCGCTTCATAAATTTGAGACCACCCAACTCTTGAGCGACCAAGACTATTTCGACCATCAACGAAAGCTATCAACGCTGTATGAAGTTGCTGCAGATTGGCTGCACGGTGAAGCCGCTAGTCAGGAGCTAGTAGACAACTCAGATATTTTCATGGCGAACTCAGTACTTGATGGTCTGGCCAACGAACTCACCGAAGTAGCCCTCGCCCTGCAGTTGGCTTCTTCGGAAGGTGCCCGTCTAGGCGATGATCGGCTTCTGCAGCTTCATCGGCGACTGGCGTGGACATTCCGGACTGACCTTTCGAGCTTTGAACGCAAGCAGTACTCCTCGCTGTCTCGCGAGGTGAACAAAGCAATGAACCTGAATAGCTATATCGGCCTGATGGGTCGCAGGTTCCGCACCGAAACACTTCCAAGTGGGCCTGTACTCATTGAAGTGCGCGGTGAAGCCTTTGATTTTGAGGTCCCCGACCCCGACTATGTATTGACTCTCGACGCCGATAGCACCCTGCTGCCCGAATATTGCTTGCGCTTGGTCTACCTGATGGAACAACAGGGCTACCGCGACGTTGCAGTAGCCCAAACCCCATATTCGGCCTACCCCGGTGCACAAACTCGTGTTCAGAGAATTTCTGGAGCTACAACCGACCTGCAACACATCGTGCATCAGGGTCTCACCAAAGACAATGCAACTTTCTGGGTGGGCGCAAATGCGGTTCTACGCAAAGTTGCTCTGAATGACCTATGCGAGATGGATACAGAGGATGGACTCATCATTCGGCGCTATATCCAAGACCGCACACCAATCGAGGACACCGAATCCAGTATTGATATCTGCGCCCACGGCTGGAGACTGTTCAACTTCCCGGAACGCCTGAGCTATAGCGCCACACCAGAGGACTTTGGTTCCCTCTGCGTGCAACGTCAACGCTGGGCAAACGGCGGCCTGATCGTGCTGCCGAAGTTCCGAGATCTCATGAAGAAGCGCTACTCGCAGGTTGGCTTAAAAGCAGCACGCGAAGGATTCCTGCGACTCAACTATCTGGCGTCAATCACCTGGGCAAGTTTGGGCCTCATCATGCTGCTGGTATACCCGTATGACAATCGATTAGTCAGCCCTATAGCGCTGCTCGCTGCAATTCCCTACTTCGTTGCGATGTCTTCAGACCTCAAGCGTTGCGGGTACAAGCGCACCGACGTGTTTCGTGTGTATGGGTTCAACTTGCTGCTACTACCAGTCAACATTGCAGGAGTCGTTAAGTCACTCGAACAGTCGATCGGCGGACAAAAGATTCCCTTTGCCCGAACTCCGAAGGTTCGTGACCGAACCCGTGCTGCGCTGCCATTCGTAGCTATCCCCTTCCTCATAGTGGGGCTCTCGTCTTGGACGCTTTACCAAGACTTGCAACAGAACCACCTCAACCATGCTGTGTTCGCTGGCTCGAATGCAGTTCTGACGATGTACGCAATCATTGCATTCGTTGGGTTCCGCTATTCGCTGAGCGATATTCGCTACGGCCTTGCCAAGAAACTGTACAAACCTGAAAAGCCTCAGGAGCAAGAACAAGAGCCCGACTGGGCATCGGTGCTTTACTTCGGTTCTGGTTCGACTGAACAACCATCTGGTGTTGCGCCCCTTGTAGCAACGCTTGCGCTGCTTGACCGTGAGGGAGATGAAGTCAACCTTCTTGTTCAAGCCGACACCCAGAGCTTGGACAAAGCGCAAGTCAACGGATCAGAACAAGACAAAACCTTCAAGCGTCCAGGCATCTTGAAACGGATGCTCTCTAGCAAACATCGTGCGCAGTATCGGAACAACCGTTCGGGTCGCTCCAATACATCCGCCCGTTCCAATAGCGGCAGCCAATCATTGGTTGAATCCTCAGCTTTGTATTCCGATGATCCAGCAGAAGCCCTGCTCGCAACGCTTGCTCGTTATGCCGGAAACGGTGGATCAGGAGTCACAGTCACTGTTGAAGATGGCAAAATGTCTATCGTTCTAGACGTATCTGAATCGCTAGGCAACGCCTCCCCAAACACCTCGGTCACTACTACCGTCGGCACGTCTGCCTCTGACCGACGTCAGAAGGTCGGGCCGCCGCCGATGGGTATTGAGCGTCGAGCCCCTTCCACTATTGACTTGACGCTCTGAGTTCTAGCGAGCTTGCAGTATCTGTTCAACAGCGGCAGCCGCTGCAAGCCCCGAAAGAACTGCCCCTTCTACCTTGGCGCCGCCAAAGCAGTCACCCGCGCAGACCAACGGCGCGTGCGCATCAAGCAGCAGATAGGGGTCGGGGTGCAAAACCGTCGGCTTTGCGTACCGCCACTTTTGCAACTGGCACAACTCAAGGATTGCTGGCGAGTCGAGTCCGGCAGCATGAACGAGGGCATCAATCACCTCTGAATCTGCTGAGTCAAAATGTTGCCTACTGAACTCGGCAGTCGCATGAATAGTTACTCCTTCAGCTGCAGAGATTCCCTTCATTGAGTTATCTGCAATCCATTCGATAGGGCCACTGCCAGGGTGACGTGCACCGGGGAAAGGCAACCCAGACGGGCCAGTCAGCGGTGCCAAAACGGCAAGGCAGGGGTCGTAACAGATGCTCTCAAGAGCGTCACGGTCTGCATTCCGAAGCTGGACGCCACTGACATTGAGTAGTTCAAGAGTTTGCGGCACGGGAGAAGTCAAGAAGACAACATCCCCAAAAAACTCCTGCCCGGTATCGGCAAGAAGGACCCAACCTGAATCTGCAGGTACTACCGAACTGGCCCTAGTTGAGCTTAAGATTTGTACAGCGTCCGACTGCATAGCGCTGGCTAGATTCTTGGCAATATCGTTCATTGAGACCCTGCCTCGAAAACGACTATGAGCTTCACGCTCAGCTATGCCAGATGACTCAATTCCTCCAGCGGCACCTATGCCGCCGCTAAACCACGGTGTTGCAAAGCCAGCCTCAACCCAGTCGGCAACAATCTTGGCAAATGCTGAAGTGTGGGTAGTAAAGAACTGCGCACCATGATCAAAGGTTGCCTCGCCTATTCGGCGAGTGGCCATTCTTCCTCCAACCCCACGCCCCTTCTCTATCAGCCTGACCGAGTGATTTTTCCCGAGTGCGGCGGCTGCAACTAGCCCACTCAGACCAGCTCCGACTATTAAAATCTCTGCAGAATCAGTCACAAACACCACTCCTAGCTATTCGCTGTTGACTGCTGACTTCTGCTGCAGCTCAGATCTTGCGCAGTAGTCAGACTGGAGCGCCACCGTTGGCTTTGTCCCGGGTTATGACTGCTCTTCTGCAGGTTTACCATTAATTGTGGCTCGTTCAGAGGCATCTTCGGACTAGCGGGGAACACTGCGGAATGAGTCACGGCAGATCAAAAGCTACTTTGGAACTCAGCCGCCAGAGCCGTAATCTACGGAAAGAGTCGTATGGAAATTCTCACTTCAGCTGACTCAGAGGTTCAGCAACGCTCAATCGCTGGTGCTGTATTACAACTCGGCGTGCAGGCCGGAGATCGGGTGGTCATGGCTACCTCGGGGACCGCCGCCATGCTGTCTGCAGTGATCGGACTGTTGCGTGTCGGGATTGTGCCTGTGGTGCTTAACTCGGCGCTACTAGATCAAGAACGTGATGCGCTAGTTCTGAATGCCGATCCCGCCCTCACCATCAACGATTCAACGCTTGATCAACTTCTTCAGGGCCCGCAAGTCGACCTCGCCGAGTTTCCGCTAGCGCGCCCGATGCATTACACATCGGGAACCTCTGGCACACCCAAAGGAGTTTGGTCGGGAGTGCTGGGCGAAAGTGACGCCCAGAGTCTGTTTAATGATGAGGCTGACCTGTGGGGGTTAAGTTCTGACGACCTTCACTTGGTGTGTTCCCCCTTGCATCACTCTGCACCGATCAGATTTTCGGCTGGGACGTTACTGCGCGGCGGCAGTGTCCTTATTCCCGGCAAGTTCGATGCTCAACAGATTGTGCAGGTCATTCAGGCTTACTCCCCAACAGCAGCCTTTATGGTGCCATCTCACCTACAACGGCTCAGCGCAATTGGAGCGCTAGACGTTCAAGAAGGTGCGGATTTTTCGAGCTTCAGAGTTTTGGCTCACGCCGGCGAGCCCTGCCCTGCACCGCTCAAGATGGCGACTATTCAGGCGTTCCCCAAAGACTCGGTGTGGGAGTTTTATGGCAGTACCGAAGGTCAGTTCACTGCATGTCCATCTACTGAGTGGCAGGAACGACCTGGAACCGTCGGCAGGGCTAGAGCGGGTCGAGAACTGAGCGTTGACCCAGATGGCACCATCTGGTGTGCTGCCCCCGAGTTTGCACACTTCTCTTACTGGCGAGATGCCGAGCGGACCGAGTTGGCTTGGCGGAAAAAGATTCAACAGCCCAGCCAGCCCAGCCAGCCAAATCAGCCAAATCAGCCCAGCGCTTTTTCGGTTGGGGACCTTGGTCATCTTGATATTGACGGGTTCCTTTGGCTTGATGGAAGGCGAGATGACCTGATTATTAGCGGCGGTGTCAATGTGTATCCGGCTGAAGTCGAGAGCGTGCTTGCTTATGCCCCTGGGGTAGAACAAGTTGCCGTGTTCGGACTCAGTGATGAGCAGTGGGGACAGAAAGTTTGCGCCGCCGTTGTTGGAACTGCTTCAGCTCAGGCAATCCATAGCTTTGCTACCTCGCAGATGGCTGCGTATAAATGCCCGAAAGCGATTTACTTTTTTGATGAGTTACCCCATACAAGTACTGGCAAAATTCAACGTAAAAAAATCGCAACATCACTTGGTCTTGAGTAAACTCATGGATGAGCTTTATGCCAAGCCCGGCTGAAGGGCCCGCAGGCCACAGCTCGGCTGGCATGTTTGGTGGTGACTCAACCAAGCGCTGGCAGTGGCTCTCAATTTCTGTTGTGGCAGTTGTCTTCGGGTTGACATGGATTTCCTTTTGGCAAGCGGGCTACCGACTCTTCGGAGACACAGCAGTAGTTTCTGTCCGGGCCTTTGACGTGTTCGGGCCGGGCAGCCCGCTGCTCGGGATGCCCTCTGCTTTTAATTCTTGGTCAAATCTTGCAGATCCGGCACACCCCGGACCGCTCGTGTTTTGGGTCTTAGCTCCTACTGCCAGGCTTATAGGTGGCAGCAACGGGGCGCTTTTGGGCACCTATATATTGGCCATGGCAGCAACCATCTGGATTGTCTTGGCTTCGGTTCGAAGAGTTGGCAAGCTCGGTGCGCCTGCTGCCGCTATCGCCGTGCTGGCAGCGACACGACTTGGCAGCTCCACAATCTTTGAGGCCATAAACCCTTCTATGGCTGTACTTCCGGCACTAGCTCTGTGCTTCGCTGTTTGGTCGGTACTTGATGGCGAGAATCGCAGCTGGCCTTGGCTCATTGGTGCTGCCTCCTTCACGATTCAGGCTGATCTTTCCTTTATCCCATCTTCTGGCGTCTTGGTAGCGTTTGCAGCCGTAGTCACCATTGCTCGTTGGGTCAAAGCCGGAAATCGAAACCCCTTTGCGCTCAAGCAACCTCGCAAAATTATTCTCTGGAGCATTGGAGTACTACTTGTTCTCTGGGCCTTTCCTCTCGGCGAAGCCATTGCGAATAATGGTGGAAATTTACTTGAAGGGTGGCGAGCATCTCAGGTAGATATCGCTGTTCGTGGGGCTAGCGCAGTAGCCAGATCTAGCGTTGCTATGTTGCTGCCTGCTCTTCTGGTATGCCCGCTGATCCTCATCGCTTGGCGACGAAATCTGCCTTCGCGGCGACCCTTAGCAACTACGGCACTAGTAACCGCAATAGGTGCAGCAGTTGGGCAAGGCCTCATCCCCTCTGGGCAGGTCGCATCCCTTACCTTTATTCCACTTTGCGTTGCCGCTGTATTTACCTTTTTTGCCACAGGGGTGCTGGCTGTAGATATTGCCAGCGGGACTGGATCACATCGGGCGCTACGTCTGAGATTTACCGTATGGGTCCTGTTGGCGGCAATGACTTTCGTATCTCTTCAGTACCTGCCACAACAATCACCCTTTGGGTCCGAAGTTTTTCCGGCAATAGACACTTTGGCGGCGGCGGTCGCCGAGTTGGCCCCAGGGGATTACCGGGTACAACCTCTGAGTGGTTCGGCAGGGGTTGCGCTCAGTCTTGGCATTATTGCAGAGGCCGCTCATGGCCCCAGCCGTCTACTGGTATCTGAATCGTTAGCCCGTTACCTCGGTGCTCATCGTAAGGAGAACGGAAAGGAAATCGGCTCGCTCTATGTCACTCTTGGTAATGAAGATCCTCCGGTTGCTGATGCGCAACTCGTGAGTCAGTGGTCGCCTCCTGGGTTCAGCGATGAGGTATCTGCAGCCACTGATGCAGCGGTGGGACAAGCCGCACGTTCACAGCCACCGATTTGGAGTGATTCTGCCAGCCCGTACTTCATAGGTTCGATTATCGCCGCCAATGGCACTGCTACCAGCACCCCTCAAGAAGGTCCTGACTCCCCAGAACCTTGGGACTTGTCCGAGTACATCAACGACCCCAGAGCAATCGAGATCGGGCGAAGAATGCTTGATGGCACGGACAACCCTTGGAGCCTCTCTGACGCTGCAATAACTCAGTTGGTGGGGGACGGTCTGCTGCAGCTTTCACCTGGCTCCGAAGACCTGCAGGATCAGATAGCCGCGCGGAAAGTAGGGCGGGTAGTCAGACTGTGGTTAGCCCCTCCGATAGGCTGATGTGCTCCGGTGTAGCTAAATCTCTATTAAGGACGCAGCAGGCACACACGGAACGGGGGTGATTGTTCGTGAACGAAGAAGCAGCAGGGTTAAGTAATCAGCCTCCCCAAAATGAACCTGGTCTGCAGGGATCTGATCAGGCGACAGGGCCGAGATTCATTTCAAACGCCAACAAGCTGGGCTACTTTCCGCCGCTTGACGGCCTGCGCGGCATCGGCATCATGCTGGTTATTCTTACCCACGCAGCATTCAAGCCATTTGCATCTTTTGCGTCTTCTGTAGACATGTTCTTTGTAGTGAGCGGATTCCTCATAACCACGCTGCTACTTGAAGAAGGCCGAAAGTCGGGACGAGTAAACACTCGGCAGTTCTATTATCGGCGAGCGTTGCGCCTATTGCCGCTGTTGTACCTAGTACTTCTACTGACCTTTCTTGCAGTGCTGATCATTCATGTCATTTTCGATGAAAGAGAACTCCTTAACCGCACCATCAGTGACGTACTTGCCGGAGGCACCTACACCTATCACGTGATTCACCCAGTGCATGCAGAACTTGTAGGTGGCGGAGACGCACCAATTCGACCGCTTATTCAGCTTTGGTCACTCTCTGTAGAAGAGCACTTCTACTTGTTTGGCGTCATTTTCATTTTGGTGATTATCCGATTCAAGAAGACAAAAGCTCTGATCGCTGGATTTATAGCTGCGTGGCTACTGATCGGCATTGCTCGATTAACTGGCCACGTAGGACCCAACTTTGCGTGGTATCAGCGTCCCGATGCTCTGCTCATCGGGGTCGCTATTGCCTTTCTAAACGCACATATGCCCAGCAGTTGGTCTCCTCGCGTGTCTCGGATTATGAGCCATGTAACCACTGCAGCAGTTGTCATCATGGCGCTAGTGGTTCTGTCGGGAACATACCTAGCCAAATTAGTTGGGCTCTACATTCCGTTCCTTGTGCCCAAGGGTGGGTCGCTTCACGATGGACTGTATTGGGGCGAATTTGGATTCACTGTCGTGTCGGGTTGTGTCGCTATTCTGGTCCTCACTTTGGTTCGGTGCAGAGACCACTGGCTAGTGCCCATCTTGTCTTTTAAGCCGTTCACCGAAGTTGGTATTCGTAGCTACGGGCTCTATCTCATCCACGTTCCACTTGGTGTTCTGCTTATCGAAACCGTCGGAAGAAAATCTCAGGGTCTAGCGCTGCTGCTCTACCTGCCACTTCTAGCGCTCACCACAGAGGTGGCCCATCGCTGGGTAGAGAAACCTGCCATGAAGCTGAAGAATCGCATGTCAACCCCAAGTGTTTCTAGCTCTGCTGAGCGTGACTCAACACCGCAGACAGATTAGGGAAGAACCAGTTCTAAGGCTGAGGGCAGGTTCGTTCCCCGACCCTGCGAGACATACCGTTAGCAAAATCTACGATTGGTCCCGAGCCGGCCACCACGTCCATGTCGGTCATCTCACAACTGCGGTCAATCGGGTATACCTTCCAACCGTTTTGCTTGATCGCAGCATCAACCTTGTCGTTTTGTATCAGGTAAATCACCAACCAGACATTGCCATCAACCTGGGGTATTTCTATGATCTGTGCATCGGGGGGCAACTCTTTCAAGTCGACGCTGGGATACAAGAAAGTCAGCTCAGATACTCGATAGGAGTCACGGCCAGCCTCGGGCTCGGTAGCGCCCGGCTGGGCCAAAACCAGGTTCGCTCCCCGATCAATCAGATGCTGTACTCGCGCCATGCGCACATGGCCCGGGTAGTACGGGTCAATTGCATAACCAGTCCTAGCAGTTACGGGATCGGTCAAACCCAGCATGTCGATTGTGGGTAAGTCTGCGAAGTAGGGCAACACCCCAAGTGGCGCTACGGCCAATATTGGTTGACCTGCCAACTCGGGACCACCCGGAAACTGCTGCGCCAAGAACTCACCCTTACCTTTCCAAGAGGTTGTCGAGTTGTTTGGCCAATGGTTGAGTTCAGTAAAGGTCAACACTGGATAGGGAACAATGGTGGGCATCACTCGATGAATCCCCGAGAAGAACAGCAACACTGCAATCAGCAGAATTTCCTTGGGTGGGCTGCGGTACTCGTCAAGGAGATATGCGGCCACCATTGCCAGAACAGGCAGCACCGGCACCATAAACCGGTACTCCATAAAGTCGCCGCCGACGGCGCAAATGTAGAGAAACCAAATGGGAATCACCGCCATTAGCTGAGCAACGCCAGGAACCCCAAAGAGTTCTTTGCGCTGTCGGCGAAAACGCCCAACTAATAAGAACGCTGCATAAGACACAAAGAACGCCAAGATATAGAACAGTCCATACAGCGGCGGCACTAGTGGGTTGGCAGCAGACTTTGCAAAGAAGGTATTAGGTAACAAGTTGCCGTAATACGACAGCTTCCAGATAAACCACGGCAGAACCAATGCCACTGCTGGCAGGCCTATCTGCGCCACCGACACACTCAGGCTTCGGGTCTTGACTCCTGTTTCGGAAGTATCACCACGCCATTGCGCAACCAGATAGGCCAGAATCCAGACTGTGACGAGCACCACAGAATCCATTCGAGTAAGGACTGCAAGACCCGCGCACAAACCAGCGCCGATGCGACGGAGTGCTAGCCGATCGGGTTTCTCAGCCGTAACTGGCAGCAGCAAAGCCGCAACCGAGACAACAAGCAATGTTTGCTGCATGGTCTCTAGCCCGCCAGTGGCGTAGGTCAGGAATGTCATATTGGCTAGCAGCGTGAGGGCAACAAGAAACCCAAACGCCTGGCTGTTAAATACCCGTCGAGCCAATCGCAGCGTGACCGCAACCGTTGCCACCATGAGCGCTATCCCAAGGATCTGGCTAAAGATCGGAGATGACCACCCCAGCTTTTCCGGGATGTAATGCATCAGCGTCCACAAGAAATTTGTGTAACCTTCAACTCGTTCGCCAGGGTTAAACACCAGGCCGTTACCTCGGGCCAAGTTGCGTGCGTATCGGTAGGTAATGAACGCATCGTCTTGGACAAAGCGAACGATCCAAGCGGCAATCACCGCCAAGATATACAAACCGGCTTCGGCCTGTTTCCAATGGCCGTCAAAGCGAGAATCAAGAACCTTAGAGAGTCGCTTTACCCCAACAGTCACGCTGCCATGCTACTGCTCGGAGCGGCAAACTCCGTCAGCACGAGCAGCGGCGGCACTTGCGGTAGCGACCGAACTAGCCACCATCGGGTCAAAAACCGAAGGAATGATATGGGTAGGTGAGAGCATCTCAGCGCTTACCGCATCGGCAATAGCCCCGGCCGCAGCTAGCTTCATGTTTTCGGTGATCTTTCTTGCTCCAGCATCGAGTGCCCCACGGAAGATTCCCGGAAAGGCCAAGACGTTGTTGATCTGATTGGGGAAATCGGATCGACCCGTTGCAATGACTGCAGCAACATCTTGGATGAGCTCTGGTCGAATCTCTGGATCAGGGTTGGCCATGGCAAACACGATCGGATTTTTGGCCATAGAAATCACATCATCGCGACTAATCAAGTCTGGCCCTGACAGTCCAATAAACACGTCAGTTCCCGGCATGACCGATGAAATTGTTCCAGTGAGGCCCTCAAGGTTGGTGTTCTCTGCAAACCACTGCTTGGACTTATTCAGACCCTCTCGCCCTGTGTGCACCGCTCCTTGGCGATCACACCCAATGACGTTGCCAACTCCGGCGTTCAACAGAATCTTCGACACTGCAACACCAGCAGCACCAACTCCCGCAACCACCACCGACACCTGAGACATATCTTTGCCAACAATCTTCAGTGCGTTCTCTAAAGCAGCAAGTGCAACGATTGCTGTTCCGTGCTGATCATCATGGAACACGGGGATGTCCATGAGTTCAACTAGGCGCTCCTCAATATCAAAGGCTCCAGGAGCGGCAATATCTTCTAGGTTGATCCCGCCAAAAGTTGGACCCAATCGAAGCACCGTCTCTACTATCTCGTCGGGGTCCGTGGTTGCCAAACAAATCGGGAATGCATCCACGCCAGCAAAGTGCTTGAACAGCAGCGCCTTGCCTTCCATGACTGGCATGGCCGCCTCTGGGCCAATATCGCCTAAGCCCAGCACGGCAGTGCCGTCAGAAACAATGGCAACCGTGTTGCGCTTGATGGTATAGCGATGCGCCATCTGTGGATTTTTGGCGATCTCTAGGCACACCCGGGCAACACCTGGCGTGTAGGCCATTGACAAATCTTCGATGTCTCGCACGGGGGCGAGCCCAAGCACCTCGATCTTGCCGCCCTCGTGCATATGAAAGGTACGGTCTTCAAATTCAAGGATTTCGATTCCCTCGATCCCCTCAACCGCAGTTCGAACCTGCTCTTGGTGGGCCTCGCTTCGGCAGTTCACCACAATGTCCTCGTCGAGGGTTGCAGTCTTGACTTCAAAGCCGCGCAAACCAGAAATGTTGCCGCCTACATCGCCTATAGCAACAGCGAGTCTTCCGAGCATGCCTGGCTCATTCACCATGCGGACTCGGATGCGGACAGAAAATGCGGGAGTGGGAGTATCGGCCATAACGGCCCCTAACCTAATACCCCATCGCCCGACTCATGAAGTACTGCTGCGATTAAGGGGCTAGGCCCCAATCGTTCAGACCATATTTCGGGAAATCTCCGATAAAGAAGAACTCGTGCAAGCCGTAACCGATTGAGCCCTCAGCTACGCCACCAACCTGCTGGAATCTGCCAATCTGATCTACCAAGCCAAACAGGCGATCCTTGTCGTGAACGTAGTCAACTTGTTGACCTTGGACGACCAATTTTCCCTGATACATCCCGTGCCGCCAGTCGGCCTCAAGGCCATAACCAGTGCCAAGCATCAACCAGCAATCAAGTAGAGGGGTGACCTCAATCTGAAAGGGCCCTTCAGGAGCGTCAGGAAAGCTCAGCGTCGACGAGCCAATATGCCGAGTACCCGAAGTGAGCACGGCTGCGTGTTCGGGTCGGCCTAGGTGCTCGGGCGCACGGTCTGGATCGGCCCAAATTCGTGTTGCCTCTTCCAGTACCCGAGTTCCGTCGGCATGCTCATTGACCATGTACAGGATTGAGTGATCATCGAACTGCATGGGCACGTAGTTCCAAAACCCTTCCATCTGACCTTCTGTGCGAATCCCAGCGGGCTCTTCTTCACCCACGGGCCGCACCCCCCAACTGCGATCTCGAGTGCCCCACCACAAGTCTGGAGTCACGTCAAAGGTGTACTCACCACTTGTGATTGTTCCCGACCAGCGACCGGTTTGAGCAAGACGACTGGTGTCAAACACCACACGGCCGTGTTTGCGCACAAACTGCCGTGGCTCTTCATAGGCCGGCATAGCCCCCACCCAAGTGAGGTCAAATGACAAATCAAACTCATTGGGCTCGCAGACAATTCGCAATTCTTCTAGGGGCCTAATCACCTCTACGCGAAGCGGACCGACCTGGTTTTCCATGCGGTCACCAAGCTCACGCGAAGCACGCACCACACGGTGATCGGTTCCCGTTACCACCACAGCAAATGAATCTTGAACTCCAAGGTTGGGGTACTGACCCAAACCAAAAATCAGAAACGCCTTGCCATCATTTGAGTGACAGTTGAAGTAGTAGCGGTCATAAAAATTACGATCGCTTGTGGCCGAGTGCCGAATAGTTTCGGCCACTTGATGCACTGGGTAGTCATCCCAAGATGAGAGCGATCCGTGGGCACGAGGAGCAACAAACCCAGATTTGGGCTGGCTACTACTGGGCTGGTTACTACTGGGCTGGCTACTACTGGGGCTGGCGGAACCAGAACTAGTGGGGGGAGTCATCGGGGAATAATCCTTTGCTCAAAAAACGTTGATCTACTCGGTGAAATGGACCACACCGTGGCCGGCAACTACCTGTCCAATACTGCGTGCCCTATGGCCACTCGTGCGCAACGAATCGATTGCCTTATTGGCTAATTTCGCTGGCACAACTGCCACCATTCCGATTCCAAGATTGAAGACCTTGCGCATCTCATCATCCGAAACCGATCCAATCTGCTGCATCTCGCTAAAGATCCTTGGCCACTTCCAAGAACTGGGATCGACCTCTGCGTCACAGTGTGACCCGAGCACACGGTTGAGGTTTCCGGGAATACCACCGCCGGTTATATGGGCTACTGCGTGAACCTCTACATGGTCGAGTAGCGACCGGATTGCAGGAGCATAAATAACCGAGGGAATCAGAAGTTCTTCGCCAACTGTTGGGGCATTCGGCTCATCCCAAGCAGGGTCAGTCACAGAGCGTCCTGCAATTTCAAACATCAGACGTCTTGCCAGAGAGTAACCGTTCGATCGAATCCCCGGAGAGGGCAAACCAATCAATACATCACCGGGCTTGACGAGTTGTCCGGTGAGCATCCGCTCACGCTCAACAACGCCAACGGCAAACCCAACGAGATCAAACTCTCCGGGCTCCATTGAGCCGGGGTGCTCGGCCATCTCGCCTCCAATCAAGGCACAACCTGCTTGGCGGCAACCATCGGCCACCCCAGCAACAAGTTGCTTGATATGGCTTGGATCAAGATGACCCACCGAGATGTAATCCAGAAAAAATAGTGGCTCGGCGCCTTGGCAAACCAAGTCGTCAACACACATTGCGACAAGGTCGACCCCAATGGAATCGAAGCGGCCAACAGCACGCGCCACCAAAGCTTTTGTTCCCACACCATCGGTGGAAGAGACCAAAATCGGGTCTTTGTATTTTTTGGGATCAAAGCGGAACAAGCCACCGAACCCCCCAATATCTCCAATCACCTCGGGTCTAAAAGTGGAGCGCACATCCGCTTTGATTGCATCTACAGCAGCTTCGCCGGCACCAATTGAAACCCCGGCGGCCTCATAGGTTTCACCCATCACTGTCTTGATCTCCTTGATCTTGTTCGGCAACCGTTTCGCGCTGTGCCTGAGCGCTGAGTAGAGCGGCCTCTTCTGCAGGGAGCAACCCTGCTCCTGCATCAAGCAACGTCAGCGGAGATTGCTCCACTCGCACAGGTGCAACCTGCACACTCTGCTCTAACTGAATACCCTGCTCTGACTGAGAGGAGGAACTCTCCTCAGAAATTGCTACTGGGTACTCTCCAGTCAAACATGCAGTACAGAACCCAGCCCCCGGCGCGCCAACCGCATCTATCAGCGCATCCAAGCCCAGGTACGAAAGCGTATCTACACCGAGATAGGTCCGGATCTCTTCAACATCCATATTGGCGGCAAGTAACTCAGAACGAGACCCAGTGTCCATTCCATAGAAGCAGGGCCAGCGATACGGCGGCGATGAAATCCGCATATGCACCTCGGCCGCTCCGGCCTCTCGCAGCATGGCCACCATTGCTCGGGTAGTGGTTCCACGCACGATGGAATCGTCAACCACTACTAAGCGTTGCCCAGCAATGTTTTCTTTCAGTGGGTTGAGCTTCATGCGCACTCCGAGAGCACGCATCTCTTGGCTTGGCGCAATAAATGTACGACCGATATAGCGGTTCTTGACCAGACCGTGGCCATAGGGGATACCAGAAAAACGAGCAAAACCTTCTGCCGCAGGAATCCCAGACTCGGGAACGCCCATCACCATGTCTGCCTCGATCGGCGCCTGCGCTGCAAGCTGTTCACCCATCCTGACACGAGCCTGATGAACGTTTTTTCCGTACAACTGAGAATCGGGGCGCGCAAAGTAGACAAATTCAAATAAGCACAGCCGAGGCTCAACGCGTTCGTCATCAAATGGCCGCACCGAGCGCACGCCCTCCGAATCAATGATCACCATCTCGCCAGGTTCAAGCTCCCTCACAAAGTGAGCACCCACCACGTCAAGAGCTGGTGTCTCCGAAGCAAGCACCCAACCTGAATCCAGCTTGCCTAAACACAGTGGGCGAAACCCGTGCGGGTCTCTCACGCCAATCACATGCTGACGATCAAGCAGAACCAAAGAAAACGCACCCTTAAACAAGGGCAGAACTTTGACGAGTGCATGCTCGAGCGTGTTGGGGTCATCTTCGGTGCCAATTCGCTCGCACTCAAGAGCAATGAGTTCGGCCATGGCATCGGTATCGCTGCCGACTGTGCCGGGCAGCATGCCTGCTTGGTCTGCTAGGTCAGAAGTGTTGACAAGATTGCCGTTGTGGCCAAGAGCGAACTGTGTATGCGCAACATCTCGGTAGATCGGTTGTGAGTTTTTCCACATACTCGACCCAGTGGTGGAGTAACGGGTATGACCAATCGCCAAGCTTCCGTCAAGTGCAGCAAGAGTCCGATCATCGAACACATTTGAGACCAAGCCCATATCTTTAACAACCGTCAGATGGTCACCATCAGAGGTTGCAATACCGGCAGATTCCTGGCCCCGATGCTGAAGCGCATAGATGCCCAAATAGGCCAAGTGCGCCACGGGACTACCCGGAGAGAACACACCAAATACGCCACAGGCTTCGCCTGGCTTCTCATCGAGTTCTTCACCCTCAGCCAAGCCGGGATCGCCAGTCACCCTGACATGTTCCCACATCGCCGGGGGTCACTCAGAACTCGGCGCAGTTGGGTCAAAAACCCATGGCTCGGCAGGTATGTCCTGAACCGAAAAGCTGAACAAAAGTTGGGCTGCTGTAATGGGCTTAACCCCTGTACTACTTCCCAATGAGCCTGCAAACAGACCAAGCACCTGCTCTATCGAATAACCATGAGCTAGAAGTTCGTTCAGTCCAACAGCACCATGGCGTTTCGATAGCCGCTCACCGTCGGGGCCAAGAACTAGTGGCACATGAAAGTAGCTCGGTCGGGGGTAACCAAGAAGTTCCTGAAGAAGTAGCTGTCGGGGAGTTGTCTCCACAAGGTCATCGCCGCGCACCACGTGATCAATCCCAGCGGCCGCGTCATCTACAACTACAGCCAAGTTATAGGCCGCAACACCGTCCGCTCTGCGCAGCACAAAATCATCTATACCCAGAAGCGATGAGTTTGCTAACTCTGCACGCAGCCTGAGCGCTGGGCGACGGCCGGCTTGTTGGTGCTTGCGTATCTGGGCTTGAGTCAGCTCGGAGCAGGTCTGCGGGTAGCGACCCTCAACTGCAGCCCCATGCGGCGCCGCTGCGGCCTCTCTCACTTCTCGGCGGGAGCAGTAGCAGTCATATGTCAGGCCAAGTTGCTCAAGTTGCTTGATGGCATCTGCATAAAAACCCGTGCGCTCGGATTGTCGAGTCACCTTGCCGTCGAAGGTCAGGCCCAAAAGCGACAGATCAGAGAACTGTTCGGCCTGCGCAACGGGAGCGGCACCAGTAGTCAGATCCTCGAAGCGTAAGAAGAACTGTGCTCCGTTTTGCCGAGCTACTGCCCAAGCCACACAAGCGGTTCGCAGGTTGCCAAGGTGCAAACTTCCGGAAGGGCTCGGCGCAAAGCGTCCGGCCAGCATCCTTATTAACCCTGAACGGTGCCCGAACCGAGCGCATTCGGAAGGTGATCACTCCACTTCGCCGTGACGTCTTCGAGCCCTAGGTCGAACTGACCTTTCACAGACAGACGATCTCCGCCAGCAACACCAATTCGAGAGTGTTCAATGCCGCGCTCCTCGAGCAGGTCGAGTACCTCACGAAGTTTCTCGGGGTCAATACACAACACTGCTCGACCTGCAGACTCGGCGAACAGATCTGAATGGTCTGCTAACCGAGCGGCGGTGAACCCAACACCAGAGCGAACGGCCATCTCGGACAGGGCAACAGCAATTCCGCCCGAAGAGACATCGTGAGCGCCTTGAACAAGACCGGCGATCACCAAATCACGTACTGCATCAGCGACACTTGCAACTGCTGCTAGGTCTACTTCTGGCAGCCGACCCTTGCCCCGATGGCCGTTGAGCGCGGCCCAAGTTGAACCAGAAAGTTCAGTCTGCGTCTGACCAACGAGCAGTAGTCGGCTACCCGCAACAAGACGGACCCCCGGGGGTGGGGAGTCGAGCACGTCCACCACGCCAAGCAGGCCAATGACTGCAGTTGGATCAATATCTGTGCCGCGGCTTTCGTTGTAGAGACTCACATTGCCTCCGACGCAGGGAATTCCAAATGCAAGGAGCGCCTCGGATAAGCCGTCAATCGACTCAGACAACTGCCACATCACCTCTGGATGCTCAGGGTTACCAAAGTTGAGGCAGTT